>NZ_JAJCHF010000030.1:0-23056 GCF_020554365.1 Streptococcus sp. 210928-DFI.4.42 | reverse complement strand
CCCACTCAACCACTGCGTCTTGCTCGACAATCCAAAAACAATTGAGAGGCTAGGATTTTTGTCCCAGCCTCTTTTTTATATTTAATTGTATTTCTTCCAACCCCTTCTATTACATCTTTAATTTCAAAAGGGATGAATTGTTTGATCAGTGCATAAGTAAACTGGATAGATCTTCTCAATACTTCCTACTCGTCAGTGGACTTCTTAACTGTAATCACTCAACTAAAGGTTTTATTCATACAAATGCAAATCATGATTTGCACTCTCTAAAAAGATATCACTCATTTAAATACTCTTTTCCTTAAATCCTATTCTACCAAAATATACCCATGAATTCATACTAAAACAAAAAGAGAGCAGCAAACTGAGCTGCTCTCCATTTTGTTTATTTTTCTACCATTCCGCCTTTGATAAGACTGTCTTTCGTTACTGAATAACTAACTGTTTTGTCATCTAGGGGATTAAATCCTGGGACGATTTCTTTTAATTTATTAAAATCGATTTTTGTGTAATCAATGGTATTGCGGATATAAAAGATTCCGTCTTTGTATTCTGATGTCAGTTCAAATCCATGTCCCATCAGATCTTTGAATTTTTCTTGGCTCTTGGCGACGGCTTCTTTCATGGTTTCAAGAGGGTTTTCACCAGGCACTTTTGAGACGTCGTAATCATCAACTTTTTCTTGTAACAACAAGGTATCTCCCTTGTAATACAAGGTTACAGTTGACTTACCTGCTTCATCACTTGTTTCGAGAACGGTTTTTTGTGCACCTGCTAGTGCATCTTCTTTTTTGCTTTCATCAGTTGATGACTCTTTTGTCTTTTCTTTAGCGGATGATTTAGTTGTTGCTTTACTTGTCGCCTTAGTAGACGATGGACTAGTAGATTTTGTAGTCTCTTTTTGTGCGCAACCAGCTAAAAGAAGACCCGCTGTCAAGAAGACGGCTAACATTTTTGTGGTTTTATTCATTTTGAATACCTCACTTTTTATGATGGTTAAGGAAATGACTGACGTTTGAAACGAGTCATTTAGCAAGATAAACTGTCGTTTTAAATGTTATTAGAAAAGTCTCAAAAATGATGTCCGCAGTCCCTCCTTATCGATCATTGTAGCCATCTGGGTGGCTGGAATGCCAAGCCCAGGCTGTTTGGATGATGGTTTCGATATTGTCAAATTTGGGTTGCCAGCCGAGGATGGCACGCGCCTTCTCAGAGGATGCGATCAAGGTATCAGGATCTCCTGGTCTGCGATCGGCCAGCTCAAGTGGGATCGGATGACCTGTCACCTTGCGGGCTGCTTCAACGATTTGAAGATTGGAGAATCCAGTCGATGAGCCCAGATTAAAGGCAGTCGATTCATTCCCATTTCGGAGATACTCCACTGCTAAAAGATGGGCATCTGCCAAGTCAAATGGATGGACATAGTCCCGTACATTGGTGCCATCTGGTGTCTGGTAGTCATCTCCAAAAATAGAGATCTTCTCGCGTTTGCCTTGGGCCACTTGCAAGACGATCGGCAAGAGATGGGTCTCTGGTCCATGGTCTTCTCCGATGGATCCATCTGGCTTGGCACCCGCTACATTAAAGTAACGAAGGGGCACATACTTGATCCCGTAGGCTTGATCGGCCCAACGCATGATGGTTTCCATCATGAGCTTGCTTTCACCATAAGGGTTGATTGGTTTTTGCGGAGTGGTTTCAAGAATCGGAATTTCTTCTGGAATGCCGTAGGTGGCAGCAGTTGAAGAAAAGACGATGTAGTGCACCCCACATTCATGCATGACTTCCAAGAGTTTGACCATGCCTGCTGTATTGTTATCAAAATATTTCAATGGATCGGCCATGGACTCCGCGACCAGTGAGTAGGCCGCAAAGTGGATGACCGCATCGATATCTGCGTGTTCCTTAAAAACAGTGCGCATAAAGTCTTGATCCGCCAGGTCTCCTTGGTAAAAGACGGCATCTGGATGCACCGCTGCACGGTGGCCTGTGACCAAGCTATCGACCACGACGACTTTTTCCTGTCCTTCATTGACCAAGCGGTCCACCATGTGGGAACCGATATAGCCAGCTCCTCCGAGTACGAGTATTGCCATTTGTTTTCCTTTCGCTTCTTGTCTTCTCTCTTATTGTACCAAATTTCTGCCACTTCTCCACACTTAAAGTGTCGCAACAAAGCGTCTAAAGGCAGCTTGTCCTTCTGCTGTTCGCTTGTAAACTCCAGCATCTTCCAGCACACGCGCAAAGATCTGGCCAACTGATTCACGGACAAGGACTTCTGCCTCTGCTTCGTCTGTGATGGCTGGGTGAGTGGCTTTCAAATCATCTGCCCAATCTCGGTGGTAGGTCGCCACTGTGCTCTCACGTCCAAGCAAATAGTCTTGAACCTGCTTGAGCTCTTCCTTGAGGCGAGGTGGCAAAATGGCCAAGCCCATGACTTCGATTAGACCGATATTTTCTTTTTTGATGTGTTGCACATCCGCATGTGGGTGATAGATGCCATCGGGATGCTCTGGTGAGGTTTGGTTGTCACGGAGCACCAAGTCCAGTTCATAATGCCCATCACGTATCCGTGCAATGGGGGTAATGGTATGGTGGGGCTGACCGTCGGATGCCGCTAAGACTTGAACTGCTGGATCCGAGTAGCCTCGCCAGGCTGTGAGGATATGGTCTGCCAGGGCAATCAATTGCGCCTTGTCGTCTGATTGCAAGCGGAGAACTGACATGGGCCAGTTGACAATCCCTACCGATACAGCCTCAAATCCCTCAACGCTAAAGCTTTCCTCAACAGGAGCCAGCTCCATAGGGAAGGTGTGGCGTCCGCCTTGGTAATGGTCATGAGTCAGGATGGATCCCCCTACAATGGGCAGGTCTGCATTGGAGCCCGCAAAATAGCCTGGAAAAGTCTCGACAATGGTCAAGAGTCGCTCAAAGGTCTTGCGACTAATGGCCATGGGAACATGCTGGCTATCGAGGAAAATGCAGTGTTCATTGAAGTAGGCATAAGGGGAATACTGGAAGCCCCAGTCATGACCGTCCATATCAAAGCGAATAATCCGGTGATTGGCCCGAGCTGGATGGTCTAGGCGACCTTGATAGCCTTCATTTTCAAAGCATAATTTGCAGGCTGGATAATGACTGGCTTTGGCAAGTTTGGCCGCTGCAATGTCTTTAGGATCTTTTTCAGGTTTTGACAGATTGATGGTGATTTCAAGAGAACCGTAGGGAGTTTCTGCCTCAAAGGCAATATTTTGCGCAATGGCTTTGACCTTGATGTAATCATTACGCTTCGAGAGGGCATAGAAATCCGCAATCGCGTCTTCTTTGGACTGACGGTAGGTCTCCCAAAAACGATGGTTGACTTGACTGGGACTAGGGGTGATCCAATCCATCAACTCCGCGCCTAGGCTGTCCTTGGCGGCCATACTATCCTGGATCTTGCTATTTGCAACAGCGATCTCTACCAGCTGATCTTTGAGTGCGATCAAGTCTTCTTTTTGAGCTGGGGCGTCTAGCCCTTCTTCTCCAACGCGACTCATGATGCGATTTTTTTGATAAATCCGATCCATCTCTTCGTAGTCACTCGCCGCAATGACGGCTGTGACAAATGCATCTAATACCTGTTCTGTCATCCTATCTCCTTTTTAATCGATTACCCGTGTTCCTGCCGCAACTTCTGCAATATAAAAGCTAGGCGCATAGCCAACGACTTCTTCATAGCGTTTGCCAACAGCTTTTTTAAAGGCTTCAACCTTATCTTTGTTTACGAGGGCAATGGCACAACCACCAAAGCCTGCTCCAGTCATACGAGCGCCCAAGACACCTTCTTGTTCCCAGGCTGTATGCACCAAGGTATCCAATTCTAGACCAGTCACTTCGTAGTCATGCTCCAAGGATACGTGGGAAGCATTCATGAGACGGCCAAAGCCTTCCAAATCACCTGCTTCAAGTGCCTTACGAGCTTGGAGGGTCCGTTGATTTTCAAGTACAGCATGGCGAGCTCGTTTGATGCGATTTTCATCCTTGATCAAGTAGCTGTATGCATCAAAAGCCCAGAGATCCAATTCCCCTAAGGTTTGGATATCCAATTTTTCTTGGAGTTCAGAGACGGCGGTTTCACATTCTGCCCGACGTTCATTGTATTTTGAATCCGCTAATTCCCGGCGTTTGTTGGTATTCATGATGACTACGACATTGTCTTTGAGGTCCAGCGGTACCAGATCATACTCTAGGGTGTTGGTATCGAGATAAATAGCCCGTTGATCAGCTCCCATACCGATGGCAAATTGGTCCATGATCCCAGAGTTAACTCCGATGAAGTGATTTTCGGTTTGTTTCCCGATCTTGACCAGATCTAGACGATCTAAGTGAAGATCATATAGTTTCTCAGCGATGACGCCAATCAAGAGCTCAAGCGATGCTGAAGAAGAAAGACCGGATCCATTTGGAATATTGCCGTAGACATAGACGTCCATTCCGCTATCAATGACATGACCTGATTCTTGCAAGAAGTGGAGCACGCCTTTTGGATAGTTGGTCCAGTTGTGCTCTTTTTCAAAGTGGAGATTTTCAAGTGGAACTTCAATGATCCCCTTGTCTTCAAAGTTTCCTGAGAAGAAACGCAAGACCTTATCCTCACGCTTTCTTGCCGCTCCGTAGGTACCAAGTGTGATGGCTGCTGGGAAGACATGGCCTCCATTATAGTCAGTGTGTTCACCGATCAGATTAATCCGTCCTGGTGAAAAGAAAGTGTGGTCAGCCTTTTCCCCAAAGACAGCCTGGAATTTTGCTTGTAAATCTTGAGATGTGATTGTTGTCGTCATGAGAAACTCCTTTAGTTTTGTAAACGTTTTTATACTTGTATTATATCTGATCACAAGTAAAAATTCAAGTATTTTTAGTAAAATTTTATTTAATTTTTATTTTATATTTAAAAAGCCTACAATATAGGTTTTTAACCATATTTTATTTTCAGCTAACTTGGTATTGTTCGAGTTAATTTTAGTAAAACTTTACCAAAAATCTCAATTGGGAAATCACCCAATTGAGATTCTTCATTTCTTAGTGTTTCTTTCTTGGATAGACAAAAGATCCAAGGAAGGTTAAGAGGCTGATGCCCATGAGGGAGAGGAGGTTCCCTGTTTGACCGGTTTTTGGCAATACCGATGAGGCAGGACTGGCTGACACGCTTACAGGAGCCTGATCAGTGGCTTGTTTCACAGCGATCGGAGTAACTTGTGGACCATCAAGAGGGCTAGCTTTTTCTTGCTTGCTAACAAGGACCTGTGTTCCAGTGTGACCAACCTCTACTGGTTGTGTTTGATGAGTTGGATCTTGAACTGGTGAAGTTGGATCTTGGGTTTCTGGTGTTGGCAATGGTGCAGGTGCTGAATAGAAGAGACCATGACCAATGCGGTAGGCGTACTCTGTTTCAGACATTTTTCCGTCTACAATTTTTGGAATATCAACCGGTAAGGTACCTAGATGTTCCTTGCCATTGAAGATGACTTCCACTCCTGCAGGAATATTAGGGCCAAATGCATTGTCTGGTTTGAGGGATTCCGTTGGATCCATTCCCTTATTTCCATAGACTGCTAAAATGGCTTTGGCTGCTGGATAGTTGGCTACATCATAAGGTTTAGAGATAGAAAGGACTGCTGCCTTCTTATGGTTGGTGTTGGCATAATTGACGATTTCTGTTGGGATCTTGGTCCGCCAGAAATCTTTATCCAGTTGCCCTTCATAACCGATCTCTGAAATCACTACGATGTGAGTGGCTTTTTCGAGATCTTCTTTTAGACTATCAAGGGTGGATTCCTTAGTGAAGTTCTTGGCCACAAAGGAGGTGTCTTTTGGAAGCACTCCGTCAGCAATTAAGCGACGCATACCCAAATCGAGTCCAGGAACTTCGTTTTCAAAAGCTCCTAAGAGTAAGACATGGTCCCCTGTTTGCACCTTAAATGGCAAGGTATTGTCTTCATTTTTTACAACCGTCACCGCTGCTGCTGCAATCTTACGTTCCAAGTCACGGTTGAGGCTAGATCCGACTGCTTCTTCTGCTTTTTCAGCTGTCCGAGCACTTGGATTAAAATTCAAGACCCCACGTTTTTCTTTGAGGGTCAGAATCCGGCGAACCGACTCATTTAAGCGTTCTTCTGAAATGTCACCGGTTTGGACCGCATCTACCACCGCATTGACAATGGTATCAATCTTAGTCAGATCGGCTTTACTGCGAAGGGTCGTTGGCATCAAGACCAAATCAACTCCTGCCTTGATGGCCATTTTCACAGCTTCCACTTCACCAAAATTCTTAGCGATAGCATCCATTCCCATGGCATCAGAAACAATCACGCCCTTATAGCCGTATTTCTTCCGTACCAAGCCCGTTAAAATATCATCAGAGAGTGTCGCTGGAACATAAATTTTCTCACCCGTTTCTTTTGACACAACCTGATCTTTTTCAATCTGTGGGTATTGGATATGAGCCGTCATCAAGAGGTCTACCCCTTCATCCATGGCTTTTTTGAATGGAAGGAGTTCCAATTTTTCAAGTTCGGCAAGAGATTTATCCACCAATGGCAGACCCGTATGGGAATCGACTGCTGTATCTCCATGACCTGGGAAATGCTTGGCTGCTACGGCTACATTGTAGTCCTGAATGCCTTTCATCATCGGAATACCCAAGTAGGCAACCCGGTTTGGATCAGATGAGAAGGAACGAAGCCCAATCACAGGATTTTGAGGATTGTTATTGGTATCTAGCACCGGAGCAAAATCCACATTCAAGCCTAGTGCAGAAAGCTCCCGACCGATGATTTGACCGGCTTCTTTCGCAAGTTTAGGATCATTGGTAGCCCCAATGGCCATATTGCCAGGAAGGGCAGTACCCGTACCCAAGCGGTAGACGATTCCCCCTTCTTGGTCGATGGCTAACAATAGCGGAATCTTCCCGTTATTGGCCTTGTTTTCGATCGCTGCTTTTTGCATATCTTGCGTCAGAGCCAGAGTTTGCTTGGTTTCTTTGACGTTTTCAGCAAAAAGAATGACGCCCCCAAAATCATATTTATCAATCGCATCTGCCACTTCACCATTGACCTTGGTAAGATCCTGTGGCGACTCCTGATTAGCCTCCTGCCACTTACGGAAGTCCGGCATGATCATTTGAGTCACCTTTTGTTTAAGTGGCATGTTTTCAATCAGTTTTTCCACTTCAGGAGATGCCGTCTCTGTCGATGTTACCGTTGGGGAGGCAGCAGGGACAGCTGCACGGTCTGTTGAAGTCGGCGTTTCGGCCACTTCTCCCTGATTTTCTGTGGTGGTTTCTGGCGTTGGAGAAGCTACCACCTCTTCTACTGTTGCTGCCGGTTCATTGACTTGATCCGACGCTTGAGCTGTGTCTGCTTTTGCTGTTTGAACGGATAATAGAGCAAAAGCCGTTAATAGGGCCGCAGATGGATAAATGATTTTTTTCATAAAGCGACCTCCTTTCTTTCAATAGATATTGTACCATTGTTTTATAGTTTTGTAAACGGTTGCAACATCTAAAACAGAAAAAGGATAAGCTTTTTTACTTATCCTTTAGTTCGTTCATATTTTTTTAAAACACCATTTCTTGACCATTTTCTGTCACTTGGTAAGTACCCTCAGCAAGATTGATTCGGGCTACTGCTGTGGAAGTTTGGTCTTTATTTTGGCGCGTGATGACAATGGTATGATCATCTGGTGTTTCCACCTCAATGCTTCCTTCTAGATCAAAAGCTTGCGAGTTGTTCCGGAAGCTAAAGAGCTTGAGAAGGGATTGCACGACTGGACGCTCTACTTCTTGAGCGATTTCTTCATTGCTGTAGTAATGACGATTGATATTACGGCCTTCTTTGGTGTTTTCTAAGAGTTCCAAATCATTCTTCCCGGCTAGGAATCCAACATAATAAACTTGTGGAATACCTGGTGCAAAGGCTTGAATCAAACGGGCTAGGAAGTACTTACGATCGTCATCTCCGAGCGCTGAATAGTAGGTCGAATTGATTTGGTAGATGTCCAAGTTGTTGTATTCTGCTGTGGAATATTTGCGTTTAACATTTGCCCCTACCTTATAGAGCTCATTTGACGCATAGTCAATCTCTTCATCTGTCAAGATATCCTTGACATCGACCACCCCAATCCCGTCATGGGTGTCCAGCGTCGTGAACTGCTTCATAGGACTCATCTTCAACCACTTGGCAAGGCGCTCCACTTTTGAGCTATAGAGGGTATAGAGGGTTACCATGGGTAGCGCAAAGTCATAGACATAATAGTCGTGATCGGCAATCTTAAATTGGATGGAATAGTGCTCATGAATCTCTGGAAGAAGCTCAGCACCGTAGCCTGCCGCCATATCACGCACCTTATCCAACAAATCCCAAATGTCTGGCTCCACGAAGAAATCATTGGTGTCCAATTTCTTCACCGCATAGGCAAAGGCGTCCAAACGAATGAGGTCACAGCCATTGCTCGCCAGGTGTTCGATGGTCTTGCGAATAAAGTCCATGGTCACTTCCTTGGTCACGTCTAGGTCAATCTGCTCTTCCCCAAAGGTATTCCAGAGATGCTCAGTCGTCCCATCCGCAAAAGTGATGGCTTGTTTTGGAGCTCGGTCTTTGCGCTTATAAATCAAATCAACGTCTGCTTGAGTCGGACGATTCTCCGGCCAGAACTTGTCCCAGTTGAGGAAGAGATCCTTGTAGGCACTTTGGTCATGCTTTTCTTGGTAGTCCTTGTAGTATTTAGATTGACGAGAAATATGATTGATCATAAAGTCAAACATGAGATAGTACTTGTCGCCCAAGCGTTTGACATCTTCCCAATCTCCAAAGGCTGGATCCACTTGGTCATAGTCCACAGGCGCAAAGCCTCGGTCACCAGTTGATGGGAAAAATGGCAAGAGGTGAACTCCACCTACTGCATCCCCAAAGTGCTTCTCAAGATTTTCATAGAGATCCTTCAGGTTATTTCCTAAGCTATCTGAGTAAGTAATTAACATGGTTTTATTTTGAATTGGCATAATGGTTTCCTTTTCTTTTTTTGAAAGCCAAGTCTGAAGAGACCTGGCTTTTATAAGTTTATGTATTTTAAGAATTGCTTTCTAGGATACGATTGAAATCAGCAAGCTGAATCGTCCCTTTGTATACGGAATTGAACACGCCCTATGCTCTGTGTGAAAAAGATGAATCTTCCAAGAAGCCAAGGCTTTTTATTCAGATTCCCTATATTTCCACAGCCGTTACTACTTCATTAGTCTACGGATGTGGATGCCCTAGGGTACTACAGAAATTTTCAGCAAGCTGAATCGTCCTTTTGTATCTGGAATTGAACACGGGACTAATTTCTTAGGAAAAAAGATAAATCTCCTTGTGTGCAAGCACACTACGTCGATTTCCTATTTTTCTACAGAAATTTTCAGCAAGCTGAATCGTCCCTTTGTATCTTATTTCTTATTTCACTGCGCCGTTGCTCATTCCTGCGATGATATGGCGTTGGAAGAAGAGATAGACAATGGTGATACTGATAATGCCGACAACGTAGGAAGCAAAGCTTGGTCCGTAGTCGTTGAAATATTGGCCTGCGTAGTTGTATTGGAACAAAGGCAAGGTCCACATTTTGGAATCCCGGTTCAAGACAAGGAGTGGCAACATGAAGTCATTCCAGAACCAAAGAGCATTGATGATCATTGTTGTCGCATGCATCGGTTTCATCATCGGGAAGATGATACGGAAATAGGTTGTGAATTTATTAGCCCCATCGATCTCTGCTGCTTCATCCAGACTTTCTGGGATAGAGATTTTGATATAGCCGACATAGAGAAAGAGGGTCTGTGGGATCGCATAGGTCAAGTAGAGCAAGATCAAACCAAAGGTGTTAGCCAAACCGAGTTTACTCATCATAACCGTAATCGGAATCATGATGACTTGGAAAGGTACGAAAATCCCAAGAATCAAGAGGGTGTACATGATGGTAAAGGCTTTTCTCTTACTCATATTACGTGCAATGGAGTAGGCTGCCATGGGGATAAAGATCATTACTGCAAGTAAAGACAAGACAGTGATGACGACAGAGTTCCAATAATAGCCTCCGATCCCATCAGCCAAGAGACGGCTAAAGTTGTCCCATGTGAAATTGGTTGGAAATCCAAAGAAATTGTCTACGATATCCTTGGTTGGTTTGAAGGAACTAAAGAGGGTGGCAAGGAGTGGCACTAAAATCAGAACCGATCCTAGAATCAATAGAATGTATTTGCCAATCAAGGCTTTTCTTTCATCTTGTTTCATCGTGCTTCTCCTCTTAAATTTCAAATTTCTTAGATACTCTCAATTGGATGATCGAAATCACTACAATCAAGAAGAACAGGATTACGGCAATGGCATTGGCATAACCGAATTGGTTGTTTTTAAAGGCGTAGTTATAAACCAAGAGTCCAAGTGAGGTTGTGGCATTGTTTGGACCCCCACCAGTCATGGCAAAGACTTGGTCAAAGGCGGTAAGCCCACCTTTTAGGGCTAGGATAAAGACCATAGAGACACTTGGCAACAAGTAAGGCAATTCAATATTCCAGAAGACTTGCTTGCTCGTCGCACCATCGATTCTGGCTGCTTCTGTAATTTCAGATGGGATAGATTGCAGACCAGCTAGGAAGATAATGATGGGCATGGCCACCCCTTGCCAAAGAAGGACAAAGACAGCCGCAAAGATAGCTCCCCACTTAGTCCCTAAAAGACTAGTTTGAAGAAACTCAATATGAAGGGCATTCCCAATCGCTGGTAGACCGTAGTTGAAGACTTGTTTGAAGATCAACGCCACTGTCAAACCAGACAACACAGCTGGGAAGAAGAACCAAGCACGGAAGAAGGTTTGGCCTTTAATTTTAGAGTTCAAGACACGCGCAATGAAGATCCCAAGGGCAATCTCACCAACTACCATGGCAATCGTGATGATCGCAGTAAAGCCAATGGCATTCATGAATTTTGGATCCATAAAGAGGAGCTTAAAGTTGTTCAAGCCAACAAATTTGTAGTTATAGGTCAAACCTGTCCAGTTGGTAAAACTGTAAAAGGCTCCTTGGAACATTGGCACATAGAAGAAAATTGCTTGTAATAAGAGGGGAATGACCACAAAAGCCCATGCCCAATATTTTTGTAATACTTTTTTCATCGTCTCTCTACTCCTAATCCACATCCGCTTTCATCGGGTTAAAGAAGGCATTCAAATCATTGACCATTCCTTGTTTATCACCTGTCAAGACATAGTTCATCGTCAAGGTATGGAAGTCTGCTTCACTGGTCCAGTATTGTTGCAACCACACCAAGTGACGATCCGTAAAGGCATATTTGGTCATCCCAGCAAGCGGTGAATCCTCTCCTGCTTGTTTGACCCCTTCGATCGCTGTTGGAGATCCGTCCACATCATAGTACTTTTGCATGACTTCTGGACGGGTCATGTATTCCACAAAGGCATTGGCTTCTTTTGGATGTTTGGTAGTAGCGGAGATAGACCATGCTAAGTCTCCCGCACCAACGGTTAAGCTTTGTCCTTTTTCTTTCCCTGGAATCATGAAAGTCCCAATCTTAAATTTCGGTTTTTGTTCATTGATCGCGGTGATAGCCCAAGATCCATTTGGTGTCATGAGGACATCCCCACGCGCGAAGGCTCCGATAACGTCTGTATAACCTGCACCTTCCCAGTTCTTTTGCTTCGAACCTTTAATGCGAAGGATATCCATGACCTTGATGTCATCTTTCATAATCGGATCAGACAATTTAATGGAATTTGGCTTAGAATAACGAAGGTATTGGTTGGCTTCTTTTCCTCCACCTGCTGCTGTCGCAAAGGCCAATTGATTGTAACCATTGAGGGTCCAAGCTTCTGCTCCTGCAATCCCAAATGGGGTTTGTCCTTTGGCAACGATGTCTTTTACCAACTGTTTAAATTCGTCCCAAGTTTCAGGAACCTTCAAGCCCAATTCTTCGAATTTATCTTTGTTGTAGTAGATTCCGTAAGCATTGGCTGTGAAAGGAACGTTGTAGACTTTTCCATTTACGGCATATTTTTCAGCGTAGCCGTTTTTCACGCGTTTGAGATAGTCTTTATTGCTTAAATCTTCGAAGACACCCGCTTTTGCCCATTCTTGCAATTCGATGGACTGTGGGTAAATATTGACTACATCTGGCACATCTCCTGCGAGAACACGTGTTTTCAATACTTCACCAGCATTTGGTACATTGACAACTTTGACCTTAACCTTTGGATTTTCCTTTTCAAAATCACGCGCGATTTCTTCCAAGGTTTTGGTCATTTCTTTTTTCTGGTTGAAATACTCGATGGTCACTGTGCCATCCGCAGATTTTCCATCGTTGGAGCAAGCACCGAGCCCAAACAAGGCTAGGCCTGTTGTCGCAAGAAGTCCGATTTTTTTATACCATTTCATTTGGCTGTCTCCTTTTATTTTTTGACAAAAACATATTGTTTGCTGAGGAAATCTCCCTGAGGAAGAACGACGGTTAAGCCGGCATACATGAGCTCAGCTCCTGAATAGACTTGGTCCGTCCCTTCTAAGCGATAGAGCGCATCTTCTTCCAATCCTTTGAGGTATAGGGTCGGCTCGATCTCCTCAACCGTTGATAAGACCCGTACATAGGTTACAACCGTGCGGTCTTGATAAGTGAACTGGACGGCTGCTTGATTGCTACCTTGGCTTGGATTGATCAAGCGGTAGTGTTTTCCGAACTGAACAAGTGGTCGAATCGTTTTGTAATGAGCGACTTGAGCTGCAATCCTATCCAACTCTTCTTGCGGAAGACTGGTTAGATCCAATTCATAGCCCAGATTTCCCATCATAGCTACATGACCTCGCGTTTCAAGTGGTGTCATCCGTCCCATCTGGTGATTTGGAACAGCTGATACGTGAGCCCCCATAGAAATGGTAGGATAGAGGTAGCTAGAACCGTACTGGATCGGAAGTCTGGCAATGGCATCCGTATTGTCACTTGCCCAGACCTGAGGGAAGTAACGCATCATACCGAGGTCATTGCGGCCACCGCCTCCAGAGCAAGACTCAAAGAGAATGTTCTCATACTTCTCTGTTAAGTAAGAAACCACTTCATAGAGGCCCAAGATATACGCATGGGATTGCATCTTGGTTTCAAGGTAGGTTTTACCATTTCCAAGTTTGGTGATATTGCGGTTCATATCCCATTTGATATAGTCGATCTCATGGTTTCCAAGTAAGTCATCCAAGACCTGCTTGATATAAGAAACCACTTCTTTATTTGCGAAATCGAGTACTAGTTGATTCCGTGAATAGGTGTGTTCATAGCCTGGGACTTGAATAGCCCATTCCGGATGAGCCCGATAGAGGTCGCTATCAACAGAAATCATTTCTGGCTCCACCCAAAGGCCAAATTGAAGTCCCTTGTCGTGGATGCCTTGGATCAGTTCTGCTAGGCTTCCCCCTAATTTTTCTTCATTGACAGTCCAGTCACCGAGAGCCCGATTGTCATCATAGCGATTACCAAACCAGCCATCATCAAGAACAAAGAGTTCGATTCCCACTTTTTGAGCCTCATCTGCCAGCTCCAATAATTTTTCTTTCTTAAAATCAAAGTAGGTGGCTTCCCAGTTGTTGATCAGAATTGGACGTTCTTTATGAGCAAAGGGACTAGGAATGATATGGTTTTGGACAAATGCTTGACTTTCTTGACTGAGACCAGTCAATCCCTTATGGGAGTAGCTGATCATGGCTACCGGCGTATCAAAGCTCTGATTTGGTGCCAACTCCCAGGAGAAGTTTTCTGGATTGATTCCCAATCCAACGCGAACTTCATTGAGTTGATTCTTTTGAACAAATCCTTCAAAATTCCCACTGTAGAGCAGTTGGAAGGCAAGGGCTGAACCGGCATCTTCGGTCACTTCATGGTCAGCAAGGATAAGAGCTGGGGTCTGGGCATGTCCAGAAGCACCACGGTTGGAGCTGATGGAGAAGATTCCTTGCTCTACTTGCTGACGGCGGACTGTTTTTTCTCTCGCATAAGCGCCTTGAAGGGTGATGACATCATAGTCACCTGCTGGGACATCTGCCATCACACTAAGGGCCTTGTGGATCACGACGGTTTCATCACTGCAGTTTTCAATCTTTGAAAAGCTAGTGATGGTTGCCCGGTCTTCGTAGGCTGTGTAATAGAGGGTCAAACGCAGTGCTGCTTGATCATCTTCAAAGACCAAGGCCAAGGTTTCAGCCTGATCTACTGAGTGAGGGTTCGGAAGAGCGGACGCCTCGACACTGCCAGAGTAGATATTGGCTCCGACATAGAGGAAATCCGTCACCTCTGTAACGCCGTGCTGGATTTGAATCGACGGCTTTCGGAAATCTCCAAGCCCGTGTTGTCCCAAGACCTGACGCTGGGTATCTAGACTAAAGATGCGATTGTCAGGTGTTGGATTCCCAGAGAAGGCATGATCTTTTTCATGCACAGTATTGGAAGAATGATAAGACGGGATCGGACGTCCCAAATGCTTAAGCATCAGGTAGCCATCACGATTTTCAAGGATGAGGCTCAATCCCTTACTTTCTACATAGAACAAATTTTGTTCAATACGAATTGCCATGTCTTCCTCCCATTGGATCCTAAAAATCTATTACTATGTATTTTTATTTCTAGTTCCCATATCTTTCTTTTTTAACATGTCTTTATTTTACATAATGTAAACGCTTCCGAAAATAGAATTTTGTTGGGCTTATATGGTAAAATGTTAGGTAGGAGGTTCAGCTTTGTTAGTCTTTTCTGAATACCAAACCGACACCATTGATCTATCCCTTGATTTTTACGGCTACGAAGATTGCCCGAAGAACTACGAATTCGGACCTAGCGTCCGTGACAATTTTGTTCTACATTTTATCACCAAGGGAAAAGGTGTCTTTCACATCAATAAAAATGAAATCCACTTAGAAGCTGGAGATCTCTTCCTCCTCCCTAAAAATATGGTGACCTACTACCGGGCAGATGCTGAAGATCCTTGGTCCTACTACTGGATTGGCATCAGTGGCACCAAGGTAAGTGATTTCATGCGCTTTTCTACCTTGCATGAAAAAGGCTTTCTAAAGAAAACAGAGGTGGAAACCGAACGGATCGGCCAGTTTATGGAACAACTCGTCCACAAGGCAGAGGCTTCAAAGATGACTTCGCACTACCAACTCCACCTTCTCTCGCAGATCTATGAACTGCTATTTCTTATCAGTGAAGTGGCTCCCGATATCCATCGGAGCCATCCATCTCCCACCTATCAGCTCTATCTGACCTGCAAGCATGTGATTGAGACGCATTACAATAAAGAACACTTGAGTATTCAAGAGATCGCTGATGACCTCAATGTCCATCGGTCTTACCTGACAACTGTTTTTAAGGAGTTTCACCAGATCTCTCCCAAGGAATTCTTGCACTCGGTCCGCATGCAGCGTGCCCAGCAGTTACTGACCAACACAGACGAAAGCATCAAGATCGTGGCTTACTCGGTTGGCTTTTCAGACCCCCTCTATTTTTCAAAGGCCTTTAAGGCCTATAGCCACCTGACTCCTAGCCAATATCGTAGCAAACATAAAATTTAGTAAAAATTTATTTCTTTTTACTAGTATTTAGAGTATACTGGAACTAGTAAGCAATAAAGGATGAACCATGGCAACGATTAAAGACATTGCAGAAAAAGCAGGCGTTTCTCAGGCAACGGTCTCTCGCGTCCTCAACCAGGATGCGACCTTATCGGTTGGTGAAGACACGCGCAGTCGGATTCTTCGCATCGCTGAGGACCTGCATTACCAAAAGAAAAGCCGCAAAACAGTGCCTCAACCAGTTGAAGATTTTCATAAAATCGTCATCTTTGAATGGTACACACGCGAAGAAGAATTAGATGACCTCTACTACTATGCCATTCGGATGGGGTTAGAAAAACAAGCCCAGGAATTAGGCTATGAGATCTTTCGTATCTTTAATAATGACGATTGGTCCTTGATTCAAGAGGCAGACGGCATTATCGCTCTTGGGAAATTCAGTCCCAAGACCATTCGAGATCTAGAAAGCTACGGCAAACCCCTGATCTTTGTCGATAGCAATACCCTCTATCTAGGGCATTCCTGTGTGACGACCGATCTAGAAGATTCTGTCATCACCGCTCTCGAGTATTTCCTTGATCATGGCCACAAGGAGATTGGGCTCTTGGTCGGGCAGGAAGAGACGGCAGATGCGACACCACTTCAGATGGATCCCCGTCAACGAACCTTTCAACAGTTTCTCACGGAAAAAGGACTTTATGAGGAGCGCTTTGTCTCTGTTGGTCAATTCTCGACCGAGTCGGGTTATCAGATGATGGAGCAACTGATTCAAGCATTGGGCGACGACTTGCCAACTGCCTTTTTCATGGCCAGTGATGCCTTAGCTGTCGGGGCTCTTCGGTCCCTTCAGGAGCATCAAATCGCAGTTCCTGATCGCGTCAGTCTCATTTCCTTCAATGATACATCGATTGCCAAGTATGTCTTTCCTGCCCTCTCTACAGTGACCGTCTACACGGAAGAAATGGGCAAGCAAGCCATTCAGATGTTGCGACAAACCTTTCAAGGGAATCAACCAAGTGTTCCCTATATGGTCAAATTAGCCACTAAACTCACGATTCGAGACAGCAGTCGCTAGGAGGTCCTATGAAAACACACGAAATCCTCTTTCAAACCCTTTCTCAGGCAGATGATTATGTCAACGGGGAGCAGCTGGCGCAAGAACTAGGTGTTTCCCGCACCTCTATCTGGAAGGCCATCCAACGTCTAGAAAAAGATGGGGTCGTCATCGAATCCCTCAAAAAGAAGGGCTATAGACTGGTCTCAGGCGATATTCTTCTTCCTGAAGTCATCGCAAGCAATACCCAGTTGACCGTGTCCTTGAATGAAGAATGCAGCTCCACCCAATTGGACGCAAAATTAGGCATAGAAACCCATCAAGACGGCAAGGCCCTCTACCTGGCCAATTCGCAGTCCGCTGGAAAAGGCCGCTTTGGTCGTGACTACTACTGCCCCGATCAAGGAGGCATCTATATGTCCCTTCACCTCAAACCTCAACTGCCCCCTGCGGAGCTCCCCCCTTATACCCTCATGGTCGCTGGAGCCATCTTCAAGGCTATTAAAAACCTGACCCTGATCGATATCGATATCAAGTGGGTCAACGATATTTACTACCGCCATAAAAAAATTGGGGGAATCCTCACCGAAGCTATCACGTCCATCGAGACTGGTCTTGTCACAGATGTCATTATCGGAGTCGGTCTCAATTTAGCCATTCCTACTTTCCCAGAAGAGCTAGAAAGTAAGGCAGGTTCCTTATTTGAAGGGCCTTGTCCCATCACCCGCAATGACCTCATCAGTGAGATCTGGAAGGAATTCTTCCAAACAGATGTCGATGAACTGGTCTACCTCTACAAAGAGCGCTCCCTGGTCCTAGGACGAACTGTCACTTTTGAGCAGAACCAACAGACCTATCAAGGCCTCGCCAAAGACATCTCTGATACCGGCCAACTCTTGGTCCAATTAGACAATCAAGAAGAAATCTGGCTCAATAGCGGCGAAATCTCCTTGACGAAATGGTGAAAACGAGTATAGAAAAAAAGCCACCCGAAGGTGGTTTTTTTTGATCTATTTTGAAAGCTCCTTCTACCCAAAGACTACGGAACTTCATTCTTTTTAAGATATCCATAACTAGTTACGGCTTTAGCTCTTGCTCCATTTTTTTTACAAAGTGATTTAATGCTGTTTGCACTTTTTCTAGGAGCTCTGTTTGCTGAGAATCACTGACCTCAACTCGGTTTGTGGTCCCATCTTTCTCAATATGGAAATAACTAACATGTAGTAATCCCCACTCTTTATCTAATGAAAAGGCTACATCTATTTTTTCACCCTCAATGATCGTTGAAGAGGTAATCAAGATTTTATTGTCATCTGGACTAGGAACTCGTACCATCCATTTCAAATCCCCATCCATTTCCAGTTGGTCTATGCCACCCACACGTCTGATCTCTGCGTCTGAAGGAATCCCATAGCCAGCTTTTCTAATGGTATTGGCATTACGATGATCAAGTATTCTTGCCAGCAATTCAATTTTATTTTTAGATGAAAAATTTAGAGCTGGTTGTTCATTCGGAACAAAGAGAAGCCAAGCTACTAACACAGTAATTCCTAATAATAGAAAGATCAATCCTTTTTTTAGCACAGACATCCTCCTTTCCTCACTTCTTTTCTAGCTCCTCTTCGATGTATGTCTAGTATAGAACAAACCACCGCGAGGGTGGTCTGTTATTATCGTAATTAAAAACACCTCAAAAGCTAGAAATAATCCAACTTTTGAGGCGTTAATCAATTAAGGCTCATTATTGATAACAGAACCACCACTACTGAATGTATAAGAAACACCGTCTATAATTAAAGTTTTATTCATTGCAAATGCACCACCGTCGTTAGGATCAGCATAATATCTTGTTCCGTTTAAATCAAGCCAGCCTGTTTTTAAATCACGATTAACTGGGTCAAAATAATATTTTTTTCCATCTATTAATGTCCTCTGACCTACAAATGCCTTACCAAATTCGTCAAAGCAATACGTTTTCCCATCTATAGTTTGCCAACCTGACAATCCTTCTCCACTTTCTGGGTTGTAATAATACCATTCTAGACCAGGGTATCCTTGTTTAGATATCCAGCCCGTTTTCATATCGGAATTAACTGGATCGAAATAATATCTTTTATCACCTATCTTTTGGAAACCTTTTAACGCACTATTTTCAAAGTAATACCATTTCCCATCTATATTTCTCCAACCGGTAGCTTTTTCTCCGCTTACAGGGTCGTAATAATTCCATTCCGTACCAGAATATCCTGGATTAGATATCCAACCAGTTTTCATATCACAATTAACTGGGTCGAAATAATAAAGTTTTCCATTTATATTTTCATGACCAGAACGTGCTCCAAATGGAGTAAGGTAATACCATTTCCCATCTATCAATTGCCAGCCTCTTTTTTCCTCACCGGTTACAGGATCATAATAATACCACCCAGAGTAATCTCCACCATTATACACATTATATTGCCAGCCAGTTATCATATATCCTCTATCATCAAACTTATAGCTTTTACCGTCAATATTAGCTTCTGTGTTTTTATAATAAGAACCATTGTTCAGTGAATACCACCAACCAACATTATCTTGATGCCAATCAGCCTTAACTTGTGATACTGGGGTTAAAAGTAATATTAGCAATGCACCACCTAGCAAACACTTAGTTGCTTTTTTCATTTGCATTTCCTCCTTATATTTTGTATACGCTTTCATTGTAGCATGTTTATTTCTCTAAATCAAATAATGTGTGGATATAAAGAGGTCACTGTCAACGAATTCAAATATAAAGTCACTCTCTTTTTATTTGTCCTTTAAAAGGCTATCAGTGTCCACTTTTAGATAAAATCATATAAGATATTATCTAAAAGTAGACCAAAAAGTAATTAAAGAAATAACCTGCTCTATTATTAAAATTTTAGCAACTGACTTTATCAATGATTATAAATGAAGCTTATTAGCTACCTAATAACTCACTCTGGTTATATAATAAAATTCTTTATCATCATAGTTAAAAACACCTTGAAAGTTAGAAAAAAATCTAACTTTTAAGGTGCTGATCAATTAAGGTATATTGTTTATAAGAGTACCTCCATTATCGAATGTGTATGAAATACCGTCTATAATTAAAGTCTTACTTCTTGCAAGTGCACCACCATCATTTGGATCTGCATAATATTTATATTTACCTGACTCAAACCATCCTATTTTCAATTCACAAGTATCTGAATCAAAATAATAATCTTTTCCATCTAAACCACTTATATGACCACTGTATGCCCCATACAGGCCAAAGTAATACTTTTTCCCATCTATCTCTTGCCAACCTGATAGCTGTTTCCCACTTTCTGGGTCGTAATAATATCTTTTTGTACCAGAGGCCTCTTGTATGCTTACCCAACCCGTTTGCATATCGCAGTTAACCGGATCAAAATAATATTTTTCTCCATCTAAATTCTGCGAACCTTTTAAGGCACCAAATATAAAGTAATACCATTTCCCATCTATATTTCTCCAACCTTTAACTTTTTCTCCGCTTACAGGGTCGAAATACATATTTTCTGTCCCATAATGGAATTGTTCAGATACCCATCCTGTTTGCATATCACCATTAACTGGGTCAAAATAATAATTTTTCCCATCTATCAATTGCTCACCAATAAGTGCTCCACTTCTAGTAAGGTAATACCACTTTCCATCTATATTTTGCCAGCCAATTTTTTGATCACCATTTACTGGATCAAAATAAGACCAGTTTATTTTTTTCAGACTAGTAGCATTACGCTCCGCTATCGGCTGCCAGCCGGTCATCATATAACCTCTGTCATCAAATCTATACCACTTCCCGTCAATATAAGCTCCTGTGTTTTTATAATAAGAACCATTGTTCAGTGAATACCACCAACCAACATTATCCCGTTTCCAATCAGCCTTTACTTGAGACATTGGAGTTAAAAGCGATATCACAATCGCACTAGCAAGCAATAGCTTATTTTTTTTCATTTTCTTTCCCTCCTTGCACGATCTTTGTATACGCTTTCATTGTACCATGTTTATTACTCTAAATCAAATAATGTGTGAATATAAGGAGGCTATTATCAATGTATTCAAGGGTAAACAAAAAAATTTGCACAATTTGCTTATAATAAAAGAGGCACTTACTACTCTACTTATTTTCTTCCAAAATATTGCCAATGTCCATTTAATGTCAAATACAATGTGACTTATCCATCAATTGTTTATTTATCGATTGCGAAATCCCCTAAAAGCAGTAATTTGAAAAATAACAAAATTTTAAAAATCTTAAATTGAGTCTTGAATATTCATCATAGCAAACTCTCAACTTTCCGGAAAACGTTTCTTTTTTTAGAAAAATATAATTTCATTATTTATCATTCAATAATTTTTGATTCCTTCATACTCCCCAAACACCATCCCCCTATTATCCCCCCACTTGTGGTATGATGGTAGAGTATGTTTAGGTGCCGTCAACCCTGCTCGAGCACCTCCGTGCTAAAAGGAGAACGAATATGAAAATCGCATGGAATGAAATTAAATACCAACCCAAGAAGTTTATCCTGATTGAACTCCTCATTACCATCCTTATGTTTATGGTGGTATTCTTGTCCGGTCTGACAAATGGACTGGGCCGGTCGGTATCAGCCCAAATCGATAACTATGGGTCGCTGCACTACATCCTTTCGACGGATTCAGAAGGGATTATCCCCTTTTCAACTATTAAGGTGAAGGATTTAGATGAGGTCCAAAAGATAGAGGGGATGGACTATTCGGGCTTGTCCATCCAGCGGGCGACCGTCTCAAAAACAGAGGATTCCAATACTCTGGATATCACCTACTTCGCGACCGATCACAATGAAGAAGAAATCCTCAACCCAATCATAGAAGATACAGACCTCAAGATCTCCGACTTAAAGAAAAACGAGATCATTTTGGACAGTTCTTTCAAAGAGGATGAAGGGATCCAAGTCGGCGATCACGTGATCGATAAAACCTCTAAGCAAAAACTCAAGGTCGTGGCCTTCGCGAAAAATGCCAAATACGGCTATAGCGAGATTGGTTTTATCAGCTCGGATACCTACACAGGCATGCGACAAAAAACAGATCCAAGCTATCAATGGCAAGCCCAAACCCTTGTGACCAAGAAAAGCATCCCTTCTAGTGATCTAGCCAGCAACTTGATGGTGGCGGATAAGAAGCAGGTGATCGATAAAATCCCTGGCTACAAGGCTCAAAATCTGACGCTACGGATGATCACGTGGGTGCTCTTACTCGCTTCTTCTGCTATCCTTGGGGTTTTCTTCTATATCCTTACCTTGCAGAAGTTGAAACAGTTCGGCGTCTTGAAGGCCATTGGCATGTCCATGAGCCAGATTACCTATGTCCAACTATCCCAGCTCACCATTATCTCCCTCATCGGAGTGCTGCTGGGACTTGGCTTGGCAACCATAATGGCGCCATTTTTACCCAATAGCGTCCCTTCCTTTATGACCCTGAAGGACAATCTCACCATCTCGGTTAGCTTTATCCTGACCTCTATTTTGTGTGGTGCCTTGTCCCTTGTCAAAATCAAAAAAGTAGATCCAATCGAAGTCATTGGTGGAAATGGAGAATAAGATGGCCATTATCGAATTAGAAAATATCAGAAAATCCTACGCCGATGGTAGCCAGATGCACCATGTCCTCAACCAGCTGAATTTAAGCGTCGAACCCAACGAATTCGTCGCCATCTTGGGCCCTTCAGGATCTGGTAAGTCCACGCTTTTAGCCATCGCTGGCTTGCTTTTATCAGCGGATGAGGGGCGGATTCGCATCGCAGGCCAAGACTTGACTGGACTCAACCAAGGCCAGTGGACGCAAAAACGGCTGGAATTGCTCGGCTTTATCTTTCAGGATCACCAGCTCCTCTCCTATATGAAAATCGGTGACCAGTTAGAACTGGTGGCCAAATTAAAAGGGGAAAAGGACAAGAAAAAACGCCAAGAGGAAGTCAAGGCTTTGTTGGCAGATCTTGGCATCGAAGCTTGTTACCACCAATACCCGAATCAGATGTCGGGTGGGCAAAAACAACGGGCAGCCATCGCTCGGGCCTTTATCGGAAATCCGCAGGTCATCTTAGCCGATGAACCAACGGCTAGCCTAGACCCAGATCGAGGGCAAGAAATCGCCCAATTGATCCAAAAAGAAGTCAAATCCAAAAACAAGAGCGCCATCATGGTGACCCATGACCGCTCTATCCTGACCTATGTGGATACCATTTATGAATTAAAACACGGCCAATTGCTAAAGGTAGAAAAGGTTGATTAAATACAAAAAGAGGCTGGGACAAAAGTCCTAGCCTCTCAATTGTTTTTGGATTGTCGAGC
>NZ_JAJCHF010000003.1:0-141664 GCF_020554365.1 Streptococcus sp. 210928-DFI.4.42 | reverse complement strand
TAGAGTACCTGACTACGAATCAGGCGGTTAGAGGTTCGACTCCTCTAGGGTGCATGGTCGCAAGGCTATGTAATAATTGAATAGGAATGAGCACCCTTAGCTCAACTGGATAGAGTACCTGACTACGAATCAGGCGGTTAGAGGTTCGACTCCTCTAGGGTGCATAAAGCGGTAGCTTTAGATCGGGAAGTAGCTCAGCTTGGTAGAGTACTTGGTTTGGGACCAAGGTGTCGCAGGTTCGAATCCTGTCTTCCCGATAGTGTATCGAAAAAGTCTAATGGTTGACATTAGACTTTTTTTGTAGTTATTTTTTTATTAATTTTCAAAAAAAAGAGCTATCGCTCTTTTCAACTTTATTTATTTCGCAGTTCAACATAACGGTTATACCAAATTTTGATATATTCCTCAGAAAAAGGACCTTTGTTTTGGTTTATCCAATCTACTAGAACCTTAACATTTTCCTTTAAAATAAAGTCGATGTCATCTGAATAGTGCATTTTTTCTTTGTGCTGCTCGTATTCTTCAACATCTAACAATTTTTTTTCACCATTGGTAAAGACCTTGACATCGAGATCATAGTCGATATATTTTAAGGCTTCTTGGTCAATGTGAAAAGGACTTGCTAGGTTACAGTAGTAAGACACACCATTGTCACGGATCATGGCGATGATGTTAAACCAATATTTTTTATGGAAATAAACGATCGCTGGTTCACGGGTGATCCAACGTCTACCATCACTTTCAGTAACAAGTGTATGATCATTTACTCCAATAATTGCATTTTCGGTTATCTTTAATACCATGGTGTCACGCCATGTTCGGTGTAAACTGCCATCATGTTTATAACTTTGAATTGTAATAAAGTCGCCTTCTTTAGGTAGTTTCATAACTTACCAACTTTCTACAATCTAAGTATATCCTCTATATTGTAACATATTTTTTCAAATTTTTTCTTATTTTTCTATTTAATTTTCAATTTGGTTTATGAATCTAAGTATTCTCTAATGGCTGACGTTATATCACTATAATCGTAGCCTTTTCTGGCTAGTGCCTGAGTCAAGCGTTGTTTGAGGTCATAGCCTTCATATTTTTTACTGTATTTACGGTATTGTTTTTCTAACTCTTTTAGAATGAGCTCATGTGTTGTTTCTTCATCTGTTTCGAGCTCGAGATTTTGGAATGCTATCTTTGCTTGGTTATACGCAAAGCCTTTTGAAATGAGTGCTTGGATGACTTTCGTTTCAATGGCTTTTAACGGATATTTACCTTGGTATTTTTTTAGGAGTTTTATTGCGGTACGGTAGATCACTTCTGAAAAATCATAGTCTGCAAGAATTTCTTGAAGGATAGATTTTGTGATCCCTTTTTGTTGAATTTTTTGTTGTAATAAGAGTGGACCCTTATCGCCACTGAGAAGGTTGGCCTCTATCAGGTTTCTTGCATATTGACGATCATCTAACCACTTGTCTTCTTTTAGGTGTTGGACCACTTTATCAATAATGCCACTATCAATCTCATATTTTGTCAGGTAGTCTCGGACTTCTTTTGTTGTTCGAGCTTTAAAAGAAAGATGGTAAAGGGCCAGGTTTTTACCATAGGAGTATTGAGCAAACTCTTGGATTTCTTTTAGTTCCTCTTCACTGATTTCTTTATCTTTGGAAAGAAAATATTTGACGATGGTGTCTTCTGTAATATAAAGTTTTTGATCATTGTCTAATTCCAGGAGGTAGAGTCTTTTTTTCTTTTCTAGTTTTGTAATTTTCATGTTTTTATTATACCGAAAAATGTGTTAAGATAGGGATATGAACGTTAAAGTAAAACAAAAAATTCCTTTGAAAATTAAACGAATGGGAATTAACGGAGAAGGGATTGGCTTTTATAAAAAAACACTTGTCTTTGTGCCAGGCGCTTTGAAGGGAGAAGATATCTTCTGTCAAATTACAAGTGTCAAGAAAAATTTTGCGGAAGCCAAACTCCTATCTGTGAATAAGGCGTCTAAGTTTCGTGTGACGCCCATGTGTGATATCTATGAGACCTGTGGTGGCTGTCAAATCATGCATTTGAAGTATGATAAGCAGCTGGAGTTTAAGACAGATTTATTACAACAGGCCTTGAAGAAGTTCTCACCTGAAGGATTTGAACAGTATGATATTCGGCCGACAATTGGAATGCAGGAGCCGCTTTACTATCGGGCAAAATTGCAATTTCAAACTAGGAAATTCAAGGGCCAGGTGAAGGCGGGCCTCTATGCCCAAAATTCACATTATTTGGTGGAATTAAAGGATTGTTTGGTTCAAGACCCGGATATTCAAGCTATCGCCAACGATCTAACGGATTTATTGACCTATTATCAGATTCCGATTGCTGATGAGCGTAAAGAACTGGGTGTCAGAACCATGATGGTTCGACGGGCTCGGAAGTCTGGGCAGGTTCAGATCATTGTGGTTACTAGTCGTCAGATTAATGTAAACAATTTGGTGCAAGACTTGGTCACGAAACACCCAGAGATTGTCACAGTTGCTGTTAACAAAAATACGTCTCGATCCAGTGAAATTTATGGGGAACAAACGCAGATTATTTGGGGAGAAGATGCCATTTTGGAAGGTGTTTTGGATTATGAATTCTCCCTGTCTCCTCGAGCCTTTTACCAGTTGAATCCGGAACAAACTGAAGTATTGTATAGTGAGGCTGTCAAGGCTCTAGATGTTTCTCCAGAGGATAACCTGATTGATGCCTACTGTGGGGTTGGAACGATTGGGTTTGCTTTTGCTAATAGAGTGAAAAGTGTTCGGGGGATGGATATTATTCCTGAAGCGATTGAAGATGCCAAATACAATGCTAAACGGATGGGATTTGAGAATACCCACTATGAGGCTGGTACAGCAGAAGAGATCATTCCTCGCTGGTACCAAGAAGGCTATCGGGCTAATGCTGTGATCGTGGATCCACCTCGTACGGGCTTGGGTACAAAATTAATCGAGACCTTGTTGCACTATGCACCTGAAAAGATGGTCTATGTCTCTTGTAATGTCTCTACTTTGGCACGGGATTTAGTGTCTTTGACAAAGGTTTATCAGGTTGAATACATTCAATCAGTGGACATGTTCCCCCATACTGCACGGACAGAAGCAGTTGTGAAATTAGTGAAGAAGTGAAAGAAGAATGGATATTTGGGAAAAACTTTATCTTGAGGCGAAAGCTCTCTATGCGCCTCAAGAGGTTTCAGATTTTGTCTATGCTCGACATGTGGTTGCTGCTGTTGAGGCTGCAGATGGTCAGATTTTTACGGGCTTTTGTATGGAAGGAACCTGTGGCGTCTTTCATTTATGTGCCGAACGAGCAGCTCTCTTCAACATGTATCAACAATCAGGACAAACCAAGGTCAAGCGCATTATTGCTTTTCGAGACAAGCCTCCTTATGGAGAAGGCTCAGGGATGCCTTGTGGGGCCTGTCGTGAATTTCTCCTTGAGCTAGATGCAGAGAATCGTCATCTAGAGTTTATGGTGGATTATGAAAGTCGTAAGACCATTACTTTAGGAGAGCTGATGCCCCTTTGGTGGGGCGAAGAACGGGCTCGTCAGAGAGAGAATAAAGGGAATGAGTAGAGGAAATAAATAAATGGACAATGTTATTGATGTATCGATTCCAGTTGCTCAAGTCATTGATCAACATCCGGAAGTATTGGATTTGTTGGTGGAGTTGGGCTTTAAACCCTTAGCCAATCCGATCATGCGCAATACAGTTGGGCGCAAGGTTTCCTTGAAACAGGGATCAAAATTAGAAGGCACTCCTATGGAGAAGATTGTGCGAACACTAGAGGCTAATGGCTATGAAGTAGTGGGGCTAGACTAATGAGTGATGAACGAATTCATGTTTTAAGAGATATCTTATTAGAGCTTCATCATGGAGCTTCCCCTGAGTCGGTTCAGGAACGGTTTGATGCGACTTTTGCAGGGGTTTCTGCGATTGAGATCTCTCTTATGGAGCATGAACTGATGAATTCAGATGCAGGGGTTACTTTTGAAGATGTGATGGAGCTTTGTGATGTTCATGCCAATCTCTTTAAGAATGCTGTTCAAGGGGTCGAAGTGGCAGATACAGACCATCCAGGTCACCCGGTTCAGATCTTTAAACAGGAGAACTTAGCCCTTCGAGCCGCTATGATGCGGGTCCGTCGCTTGCTAAACAATTATGAGACGACTGAGGATCCTGAGATGATTCAGGAGATTCATAAGGGCTTGTTACGTCAGCTGGGCTTGGTGGGTCAATTTGACCGGCATTACCGTCGTAAGGAAGAGCTGATGTTTCCGATTATGGAAAAATATGGGCATGATTCCCCACCAAAAGTGATGTGGGGAGTGGATGACCAGATTCGGGAACTCTTTGCGAAAGCTTTGGATGCGGCCAAGAAATTACCGGATTCTAGTATCTTAGAAGTCAAAGAGCTCTTTGAAGCCTTTGCGCAAGAGTTTGAGGCCATGATCTTCAAGGAAGAGTCGATCCTCTTGATGATTTTGCTGGAGTCCTTTACCCAGGATGACTGGCTCTCCATTGCAGAAGAAAGTGATGTATATGGTTATGCCATTATTTTCCCAAGTGAGAAATGGGTGCCGAAACGCGTGGACTTCAAGGAGGAAGCGTCTGAAGAGTCAGATGGTTCAACTGAACCACTTCCTTCTTCAAAAGGAGATGAGAATCGTCGGGTCATTGAGACTCCTGAGGGGCAATTGACCATTACCTTCACGCCTAAGAAAAAAGAAGAGAGCTTCGATCGCAAGCAGCCACAAGCTTTTGGTCATGGATTTTTATCGGTGGAGCAAGCGAATTTAATCTTGAACCAGTTACCAATGGAGATCACCTTTGTCAATAAGGATGATATTTTCCAATATTACAATGATGCTGCGCCTTTTGAGGAAATGATTTTTAAGAGGACGCCATCGCAGGTAGGACGCAATGTTGAGCTGTGTCACCCACCGAAATATTTGGAGAAGGTCAAAGCCATCATGCAGGGGCTTCGTGAAGGGAAAAAAGACAAGTATGAAATGTGGTTCAAATCAGAATCGCGTGGGAAATTTGTCCATGTCACCTATGCAGCAGTGCGTGATGAAGCGGGAGACTTTCAAGGCGTCTTGGAATATGTTCAGGACATTCAACCTTATCGAGAGATCGATACGGATTTTTATAGAGGAATGGAGTAAAGATGAGCTACGAAACAGAGTTTATGAAGGAGTTTGAGGAGTGGATCAAGACCCAAGTCATGATCAATGAAATGGCTCTCGAAGAAAGTAAGAAGGTTTTTGATGAAGACCAGGATGAGCGAGCTAAAATAGCCATGATTCGCTATGAAAGCCGTTTGGACGCTTATCAGTTCTTGCAAGGAAAGTTTGAAAATTTCCATGCTGGAAAAGGATTTCATGATTTACCAGATGGCCTCTTTGGTGAAAGAAAATATTAAAATGGCCTTATTGAAGGCGTTTTACTAGCTAGATTTACCTGAAAATTGAGCAATGACTTGATTTTTTAGGGGATTGTGATACAATAAAAAAGTTGAAATGACATCAACGGATTTTTGAATGGAATGATAGTGATGAAACCTTGTTGCCTTAGGAATTGATCACTGAATTTAGGAGGAAAAATGGCAAAGAAGAACGTAAACCGTGCGAAACAATACAAACATCAAAATAGACATCTTTTGAAAAAAGCTGTCGCAACTGTAACTGCAGCTGTGAAAGAAGCACCTAAAAAAGTTGAGAAAGCTACAAAAGCAGTAGCGAAAGAAGTGAAACAAGCGGCTTCTTCAGTGGAAGAATTTGCTGCAAGTTTGGAAGGTGTGGCACTTGATCGTGCGCAAACATTCTATGATGAAGGTATTCGCTCTGTTGCGGACTTCGCAAACTGGACAGAAAAAGAGTTGTTGGCCCTTAAAGGAATCGGCCCAGCTACAATCAAGAAATTGAAAGAACTAGGCGTTAAATTTAAATAATCGCTTTTATGATTTCTTGCTATTTCCAGGAAAACTTGCTAAAATGAACCTATTAGAGGTGTTTTGAGTCCCACATTTTACAGAAAGTGGCGGAGCTGAGAAATCCACAAATGTGTCAAAACTGGTTGCTAATGGATGAAATTTAAAAATGAAATATAAATGTCTTTTTGTTTTAAAGACGAGAGTTGCGGGCATCTGCCCGAAATTGGGTGGTACCGCGGATTAAACACATTCGTCCCTGTCAGATTGATGACAGGGGCGATTTTTTTATTGCAGCCTAGCAAAAGGAAGTTGTCATGAAACAATCTTTTAAAACCAGCAAACTCTACTTTGGTTTTCCTATCTTCATCTTAGGATATCAGGACCAGAACTTTGGGCACAATATTACGACTTGCAGTTCCTCCTATAGTCTAGGCGATTGGCTAGTCATCGGTGTTGGTGCTGAGGAAAATGCGGCAGACCAGATTAAGCATTACCAGAAGTTCACTGTGAATATCCCTAACGAAAATCTCATGCTTGAGATGGAACAGGCTGGCTTTATCAGCCATCGGGAGAAATTGAATCACCTGGGCCTTGGCTATGAGATTTCTGAACGAACTCAGGCTCCTATTTTAGAGGCTTGTCCAGTCGTTTTGGATTGCCAGGTGGATCGGATTATCGAGGAAGATGGCATCTGCCATATCTTTGCCAAAATTCTTAATCGACTGGCTGATACAGAGCTCTTGGACGACAAGGGTCATTTTAAAAATGACCGCTTTGCGCCGACTTACTTTATGGGGGACGGCCATCAGCGCGTCTACCGTTATCTAGATGACCGAGTCGATCCCATGGGAAGCTTTATCAAGAAAGCGAGGAAGAAGAATGACAAGAGCTGAACTGCCAGAACGAATCGAAACGGAGCGTCTAGTCTTACGAGTCCGAACAGTGGCTGATGCAGAGGACATATATGCTTACGCTAGTCTTCCAGAAGTCTCCTACCCAGCAGGTTTTCCACCCGTCAAGAACTTGGAAGATGAGATTTATTATCTAGAGCATATCCTTCCTGAGCGCAATGAAAAGGACAATCTCCCAGCTGGCTATGGAATTGTGGTCAAAGGAACCGATAAAGTCATTGGTTCTGTCGACTTCAATCATCGCCACGAAGACGATGTGCTGGAGATTGGCTATACCTTGCACCCAGACTATTGGGGGCGAGGCTATGTGCCAGAAGCAGCGCGTGCCTTGATTGATCTGGCTTTTAAAGAACTGGGGCTTCATAAGGTAGAATTGTCTTGCTTTGGCTACAACCTTCAAAGTCAACGAGTCGCTGAGAAGCTTGGTTTCACCCTCGAAGCTCGCATAAGAGACCGCAAAGATGCTCAAGGCAACCGCTGTGATGATTTGAGATATGGTTTGCTGAAGAGTGAGTGGGAGGTGGATTGATGCATGTTTTCATCATTGGAGCTCCAGCTGCAGGGAAAATGACCATTGGTCAGGAACTTTCGAAACTCACCGGTGCGACTCTCTTTTTCAACCATCAACCAATTGATTTCGCACTCGAAATCTATCAGGATTTTACGGAAGAAATGTGGGAATTTGTTCGTAGCGTTAACTTTTCTTTTCTTGGAACAAGCGCCAGGCATCATCGGTCGGTGATTTTAACAGGTGTAACTGATTTTTCAAATCAATATCATCTGATGTATTTGAAGGATATTCAAGATTTATTAAATGAGTATCATCAAGAGATTCTCTTTGTTGAATTAGAAACGTCTCTTGAGGAGCGCTTACGTCGCAATCGGACGGAGAATCGGTTGAAATACAAACCCTTGAAACGGAATTTTGAGGTATCTGAAAGAGAAATTTTAGAGACTGATAAAACAGATCAACTTAATTCTCAAAAGCAACCGAGTGGTCTTCACCACTACCTGAAAATTGATAATACGAATCTGTCTGCAGAAGAAGTCGCAAAGCAGATTCAAGAAAAAATGAAAACAATAGAGAAAGGACACACACATGTCTAAAGAACTTTCACCTAAATACAATCCAGCCGAGGTTGAGGCTGGTCGTTACCAAAAATGGCTTGACGAAGATGTTTTCAAGCCTTCAGGCGATAAAAAGGCTAAGCCTTATTCAATCGTTATTCCACCACCAAACGTAACTGGTAAACTCCACCTTGGTCACGCTTGGGATACAACGTTGCAAGATATCATCATCCGTCAAAAACGTATGCAAGGTTTTGATACGCTTTGGCTCCCTGGTATGGACCATGCTGGGATTGCGACTCAGGCTAAGGTTGAGGAGCGCTTGCGTGGTGAGGGCATTAGCCGTTATGACCTTGGTCGTGAGAAATTCCTTGAGAAAGTCTGGGAATGGAAAGACGAATATGCGACGACTATCAAAGAACAATGGGGCAAGATGGGTCTCTCTGTAGACTACTCTCGTGAGCGTTTCACGCTTGACGAAGGCTTGTCAAAAGCCGTTCGTAAGGTCTTTGTGGATCTATACAAGAAAGGCTGGATCTACCGTGGTGAGTTTATCATCAACTGGGACCCAGCAGCTCGCACAGCCCTTTCTGATATCGAGGTGATCCACAAGGACGTCGAAGGTGCCTTCTACCACATGAACTACATGCTGGAAGATGGCTCACGCGCCCTTGAAGTGGCGACAACTCGTCCTGAGACTATGTTTGGGGACGTAGCCGTTGCGGTCAATCCAGAAGATCCACGCTACAAGAACTTGATTGGTCAAAACGTTATTCTGCCAATCGCTAATAAACTGATCCCAATCGTTGGAGACGAACACGCTGATCCTGAATTTGGTACAGGTGTCGTGAAAATCACACCTGCCCACGATCCAAATGACTTCTTGGTTGGTCAACGTCACAACTTACCACAAGTCAACGTCATGAACGACGACGGAACTATGAACGACTTGGCCTTCGAATTTGCAGGCATGGACCGTTTTGAAGCTCGTAAGGCAGTCGTGGCTAAGTTGGAAGAAATCGGTGCCCTTGTTAAAATCGAAAAACGTGTCCACAGTGTTGGGCACTCAGAGCGTACAGGTGTTGTGGTTGAACCACGCTTGTCTACTCAATGGTTTGTGAAGATGGACCAATTAGCTAAGAATGCCATTGCCAACCAAGATACAGATGATAAGGTAGAATTCTACCCACCTCGTTTCAACGATACCTTCCTCCAATGGATGGAAAATGTCCACGACTGGGTAATCTCTCGTCAGCTCTGGTGGGGTCACCAAATCCCTGCTTGGTACAATGCCGAGGGTGAAATGTATGTCGGCGAAGAAGCTCCAGAAGGCGACGGTTGGACTCAGGACGAAGACGTCTTGGATACGTGGTTCAGTTCTGCCCTTTGGCCATTCTCAACTATGGGCTGGCCTGATGTCGATTCAGAAGACTTCAAACGTTACTTCCCAACTTCAACCTTGGTAACAGGTTACGACATCATCTTCTTCTGGGTGTCTCGTATGATCTTCCAATCCTTGGAATTCACTGGCCGTCAGCCATTCCAAAACGTTCTTATCCACGGTCTTATCCGTGACGAGCAAGGACGTAAGATGTCTAAATCACTCGGTAACGGGATTGACCCGATGGATGTTATCGAGAAATATGGTGCCGATGCCCTTCGCTGGTTCCTTTCAAACGGTTCTGCACCAGGTCAAGACGTGCGCTTCTCTTACGAGAAAATGGATGCTTCATGGAACTTCATCAACAAGATCTGGAACATCTCTCGCTACATCCTCATGAACAATGAAGGCTTGACCCTCAAGCAAGCTACTGCCAATGTCGAAAAAGTTGTTAAGAAGGAAGCTGGAAATGTCACAGACCGCTGGATTCTCCACAACCTCAATGAAACCATCGGCAAAGCTACTGCCAACTTTGATAAGTTTGAATTTGGTGTGGCTGGTCACATCCTCTACAACTTCATCTGGGATGAATTTGCGGACTGGTACGTTGAGTTGACTAAGGAAGTCCTTTACAGCGACAATGAGGACGAAAAAGTCATCACACGCTCTGTTCTCCTTTACACTTTGGACAAGATCCTTCGTCTCCTCCATCCAATCATGCCATTCGTAACAGAGGAAATCTTTGGACAAATCTCAGAAGGCTCTATCGTTACAGCTGCTTACCCAACTGTTAATCCAGCCTTTGAAGATCTTGTTGCCCACACTGGTGTGGAAAGTCTCAAAGACTTGATTCGTGCCGTTCGTAATGCGCGTGCGGAAGTAAACGTTGCTCCAAGCAAGCCTATCACCATTCTCGTGAAGACAAGCGATAGCGACTTGGAAGCCTTCTTTAACAGCAATGTCAACTACATCAAACGCTTCACAAATCCAGAACACCTGGAAATCGCATCAAACATCCCTGCACCTGAACTCGCTATATCAAGCGTCATCACAGGAGCAGAAATCTACTTGCCTCTTGCTGACCTCCTCAATGTCGAAGAAGAGCTCGCTCGTCTCGACAAGGAACTGGCTAAATGGCAAAAAGAACTGGATATGGTCGGCAAGAAGCTCTCTAACGAACGCTTCGTAGCCAATGCCAAACCAGAAGTCGTCCAAAAAGAACGCGACAAACAAGCCGACTACCAAGCTAAATACGACGCAACCGTAGCACGTATTGATGAGATGAAGAAGTTGGTGAAATAAACACAGAAACACGGCGGTATGCCGTGTTTTTTTTGGTATAATGAAATCAATATCTATTGATGGAGAAAGTTATGTCTAAACACCCTCACTATGAATTGTTAAACTTGATTGGCTATGGGCTTGCTAAGTTTGATGATACTTTTATAAGGGAATTTCAATGCTCTAGTAAATCCGAGTTTTATCGTTACATAGTTTCTTTAGGCGTTGCAGAAACAACTGGTGTCGTCAAAAATAGAATGGATTTATTCGACCCCTATTTTGATAACAATCGAAAAGGTTGGTGGCAAAAAGCTGAAGTCTACCGTTTTAGAAAAGATTTAATTGACATGATGTTTGGGAGTGAGGATGTTCACAGTTTCGCAGAAATAGTCAAAATGTTGCTTGCAAGTGAAGGAAAGAAAACAGGTATAACCATCATTGAAAAGCCAATTGTTCGGACGAAATTCAAACGCCTACAAGAAACGGGAATGGAAGCAGAGAACTATTTCATACACCATTTTGATAAGGAAGAAAAATTTCAAGGTGGTCAATTGACTGATGCCCGTCTTTATGGTGATGGATATGATTTCCAAGTAGATGTTCAAGAACATTCATACCTCGCTGAGGTTAAAGGTATCCGAAAACCTAAAGGACGTATTCGTTTGACCGCTAAAGAATTTGAGAAAGCTAAGGAATATCAATCAGATTTTATTCTATCTCTAGTCACCAATCTCGACGATATTCCAAAATTGGTATTGATCGATAACCCACTTAACCATTTTGAATTTGAAAAAAATGTTATTAAAAATGAAGTCGTTGAATATAGAAGTTTGGAAGATTTATATTAATAAATAGTGCGGTGTTTATTACTATCACGTCGACTGGTAAAAGCTTATTTTAGACTAAATGGCGTATAAAAATCTTTTCATATTGACCAAAAACACCACCTCCTAGTCAATTAGGAGGTGGTGTTATGCTTTAGACCATTTTCCAGAAATAATCGATGATATAGGTCAGGCCATAGGTGTAGATGACAAGGGTGATAGGTTTGCAGAGGATGATGATAGTCATGTAGCGTTTGAAGGTCATATTGGTCAGACCTGCCAGCATACAGATGAAGTCAGCAGGACTAACCGGCCAGATCATCATGAAGATAAAGAAGCGATCGAACCGCTTGCCTTCATTGAGCCAGCCAATGTACTTGTCGTAGGTCTTCTGACTGACCATGGATTGGACGAACTTAGGCCCGTACATTCTGGCTAGGTGGAAGATAATGGCACAGCCAATCACGATCCCGATGTAATTGTAGATGGTCCCAATGATGTGGCCATAGATAAAGACACCAGCGACAGATGTCAGGGCACCAGGAATAATAGGGACTACTGTTTGAAGGATCTGAAGAAAGATAAATAGAGGAGGCCCGAAGATTCCGGCTTGCAAAATAAAAGCTGACAAGGTTTCTTTGGATTGAAGGATGCCAGAAAAGTAGGCCCAGATACAAAAGGCCAAGGTCCCGAGGGCCCCAATGATAGACGACCAATTAATGATGCGCTGGAGAAGAGGAGAGACCTCTTTTAAGCTTGTTTGTTTCATAAAAAATTCCGAGTTCTTTTTCTTCTACTATACCATGTTTTTGGAACTTTGTAAGGATTTTGTCTATTTTTTGAGTAGTGAAAGCGACCTGATTGGAGCCTGTCGCTGTTTTAGTCGTGAAGCGGGTGCAAAATGGGCCTTTTTATGCTACAATGAAAGGAGTATAAAAAATGGAGAAAAACGTGTCAATCGAAAATTACAAACCAGATTTTGCGGTGGAAGCAGCTTATGATCTCACCGTTGCAGACTTGAAAAAACAGGGTATCAAGGCGGTCCTTGTGGATTTGGATAATACCTTGATTGCTTGGAATAACCCGGATGGGACTCCCGAAATGCGCCAGTGGTTGCATGACCTTCGTGATGGAGGGATTCGGGTTATCGTGGTGTCTAATAATAGTCCCAAACGGGTTAAGCGCGCTGTTGAGAAATTTGATATTGACTATGAAGCCTGGTCGCTCAAGCCCTTTACCTTTGGGATTGATCGTGCCCTCAAACGTTTCCACTATGAGAAAAATGAAGTGGTCATGGTCGGGGATCAACTGATGACGGATATCCGAGCTGCCCATCGTGCAGGCATTCGTTCGATTTTGGTCAAGCCTTTGGTCGAGCATGACTCGATCAAGACGCAGATCAACCGGGCGCGTGAACGCCGTGTTATGAAGAAAATGGCCGAAAAATATGGTCCGATTGTATACAAAAAAGGAATTTAAGAATGGAAGAATTATTCTGTATTGGCTGTGGAGCCCCCATTCAGACAGAAAACAAAGAGGGGCTAGGCTATACTCCCCAATCAGCTCTTGAAAAGGGCTTGGAAACAGGCGAAGTCTATTGCCAACGCTGTTTCCGTCTGCGTCACTACAATGAAATCACAGATGTGCATCTGACAGATGATGATTTTCTAAAGCTCCTTCACGAGGTAGGAGATAGTGATGCACTCGTGGTCAATGTAGTGGATATTTTTGACTTTAATGGCTCCGTTATCCCTGGCCTACCACGCTTTGTAGCAGGAAATGATGTCCTCTTGGTCGGGAACAAAAAAGACATCTTGCCTAAGTCTGTCAAGGATAGCAAGGTGACCCATTGGTTGATGGAGCGGGCCCACGAAGAAGGCATGCGTCCTGTCGATGTGGTCCTCACCTCTGCTCAAAACAAGAGCGCGATCAAGGACTTGATGGAAAAGATCGAGCAGTACCGCAAAGGCCGTGACGTCTATGTGGTGGGTGTGACCAACGTTGGAAAATCAACCCTCATCAATGCGATCATCCAAGAAATCACTGGGGATAAGGATATCATCACGACCTCTCGCTTCCCAGGAACGACACTGGACAAGATCGAAATTCCACTGGACGATGGATCCTACATCTACGATACACCAGGGATTATCCATCGCCACCAGATGGCTCATTACTTGACGGCGAAAAACCTCAAGTATGTCAGCCCTAAAAAGGAAATCAAGCCCAAGACTTATCAGCTCAATCCAGATCAAACCCTTTTCTTGGGTGGTCTGGGACGTTTTGACTTTATCAAGGGAGAAAAGCAAGGTTTCACTGCCTTCTTTGATAACGAACTCAAGCTTCACCGAACCAAGCTAGAGGGCGCGACCGCCTTTTATGACAAGCATGTCGGTGGCTTACTAACTCCTCCTAACAGCAAGGAAAAAGAAGAATTCCCACCCTTGGTTTCTCATGAGTTTACCATCAAGGATAAGACAGACCTGGTCATCTCAGGATTGGGCTGGATCCGCGTCAATGGAGAAGCCAAAGTAGCCGTCTGGGCACCAGAAGGCGTCGCCGTCGTTACCCGCAAAGCTATTATTTAAAAAACAGAAAAAAATATATCTGAAGAGCGAACAAAGTGAGCTCATAAAGAGATCGTTATTGCCGTGGTGTAGTTGCCAATCGATCGATTGGCAAGGGCAAAATGGAGACCAATGCTCCATTTTGAGGTGAGGAAATCCATTTTTCAAAGATGAGATCTTTGAAAAATTAGTTCCGGCCGTCCCCACCACTTAAAATAACGATCAAAAAAGGAAGTAAAAATATGACATTAACATCTAAACAACGGGCTTTCCTCAACAGCCAAGCCCACAGCCTCAAACCCATTATCCAAATCGGGAAAAATGGGCTCAATGACCAAATTAAAACCAGTGTGCGCCAAGCGCTAGATGCGCGCGAACTGATCAAGGTAACTCTTCTTCAAAATACGGATGAGAATATCCATGAAGTAGCAGAAATCTTGGAAGAAGAAATCGGTGTGGAAACGGTCCAAAAGATTGGTCGGATTCTCATCTTGTTTAAACAATCGAGCAAAAAAGAAAATCGTAAAATTTCAGCGAAGGTAAAAGAAATTTAGGACATCGAGGAGAGCAAACCTATGGCAATTGAACTATTGACTCCCTTTACCAAGGTAGAGTTAGAGCCAGAGATCAAAGACAAGAAACGCAAACAAGTTGGTATTTTGGGTGGAAATTTCAATCCGGTCCACAATGCCCATTTGGTCGTTGCGGATCAAGTGCGCCAACAATTAGGATTAGATAAGGTGCTCTTGATGCCTGAGTATGAGCCACCGCATGTCGATGCCAAGGGGACGATTGCAGAGCACCATCGCCTTAAGATGCTGGAATTAGCCATTGAAGGCATTGAAGGTCTGGAGATCGAGACGATTGAACTCGAGCGGAAAGGGATTTCTTATACCTACGACACTATGCTCTTGCTCAATGAACGGGATCCAGACACAGATTATTACTTCATTATTGGTGCAGATATGGTAGATTATTTACCAAAATGGCACCGCATCGATGAATTGGTGGAGATTGTGCAATTTGTCGGAGTCCAGCGACCACGCTATAAGGCAGGGACTTCTTATCCGGTGATCTGGGTGGATGTTCCTCTCATGGACATCTCTTCTAGTATGGTGCGTGATTTTGTTGCCAAAGGCCGGACGCCGAATTTTATGTTGCCAAAACCAGTCTTGGACTACATCAAGAAAGAAGGATTGTATCAATGACCTATGAAAACTATCTAGGCTTTTCTCGTGAGGTCTTGCTTGAAAAAATGCGTCAAATCCTGCCAGAAAAGCGGCTAACTCACTGTTTAGGAGTTGAGAAGGCTGCGCGTGACTTGGCCAAACGATATGGGGCTGATGAAGAGCAGGCTGGCCTAGCTGGTCTCTTACATGACTACGCCAAGAAAATATCGGATCAGGAATTTCTGGACTTGATCGATCGCTATGAGCTGGATCCAGCGTTAAAAAACTGGGGCAACAATGTCTGGCATGGGATGGTCGGGATTTATAAGATCCAAGAAGATCTGGGGCTGACAAATCCAGCCATTCTTCGCAGTATTGAGATTCACACCGTGGGGAGTGGACAGATGTCGACCTTAGACAAGATTGTCTATGTGGCAGATTATATTGAACACAACCGGGCCTTTCCTGGGGTAGAGCAAGCACGTGATATCGCTCAAGTTTCTTTGGATCGTGCTGTGGCCTATGAGACGGCTCGCACAGTCGAACACCTGGCCCACCAAGGATTGCCCATTTATCCCCAAACCCTTGAAACCTATAACGCCTTTGTGAAGTATTTGAAAGAGGAGCAGTGAGTGAAGACAGCTTTTATCATTATTGATGTACAAAATATCTTAGTGGAAACAGGTTTTGAGACAGAAAATCTCTTAGAGAAGATTGCTTATTTACAAGAACAGGCTAGAAAACATCAGGTTGAAATTATCTACATTCAGCATATTGAAACGCCAGAGGCTTTAACTTCGGAAGATTGGCAATTATCTCCTCTGTTGAAGAGGCAGGCAGATGAGAAGGTGTTTCAGAAGCGATACAATAGCATATTTAAAGAGACAGGATTAAAAGAATACTTGGATCAACAAGGGATTGAACAACTGGTCCTGTGTGGTATGCAGACAGAATATTGTGTCGATACATCCGTCAAAGTGGGGTTTGAATACGGTTATAAGTTGGTTATTCCAGAAGGAGCTGTCACAACCTTTGATGGAGAGGATATTCCGGCAGAAACGCTTAATGAATTTTATGAAAATATTTGGGCAGAACGTTTTGCGGATGTCTTAGATTACAAATCAATTTTTTAAGGAAAGAGGATTACATGAAAGAAAAAGAACTACTTGAACTAGTTGTCAAAGCAGCCGATGAAAAGCGTGCAGAAGACATTGTGGCTTTGGATGTTCAAAGCTTGACCAGCGTGACAGACTACTTTGTCATCGCAAGTTCTATGAACAGCCGCCAGTTGGAAGCTATCGCAGAGAATATTCGTGAGAAAGTCGTTGAAGCTGGTGGCAATGCTAGCCACGTCGAAGGTGATTCAGCTGGAGGTTGGGTCCTTCTTGACTTAGGTAGTGTGGTGGTCCATGTCTTCTCAGAAGAAATGCGTGCCCACTATAACCTAGAAAAGCTATGGCACGAAGCAAGTGCTGTCGATCTTTCAGCAGCCCTAGCATAAGCAGGTAAACTCAGTTGGTAGCAACTGAGTTTTGTTGGTTAAATTGAAATTCTATGGAAAGAAAGGATGGGGCCTCGTGTTTGGTTAATTTGATAATTAAACACGAGCTAAAAGCTGTGAGAAAGAGAAAAATTTTCTCTTTGCTTTTAAGGCTCTTTGTATCTTAGAAAGGATTTGAACCCGTCCTGTAATCCTCGGAAAATAGATAGGGCTATGTCAAATTGTTAACTTTAAAATTTATTGTTTGACGCAGTAGCTGATTGGACTCTTCATTCGCTTTTTAAGCTCGGAAGAGTACCTAATCAGCCTTGCGGGGGTGAGACAACGAACGAATTTTTTTGAAAACTCGTTCTGTCTCACTCCCCTAATTTTCTATCGGATTACGGGCGGACTTGGTATCATGAATATGGCGACTTATGAAACGTTTGCGGCGGTCTACGATGCGGTCATGGATGATAGTCTGTATGATTTGTGGACGGATTTTTCTCTCCGGCATCTCCCTAAAAGCAAGGATCGGAAAAAATTACTGGAATTGGCTTGTGGGACAGGGATTCAATCTGTTCGCTTTTCCCAAGCTGGGTTTGATGTGACAGGATTAGACCTGAGTGCTGACATGCTGAAAATTGCTGAAAAAAGAGCTGCTTCAGCCAAGCAGAAGATTGATTTTATCGAGGGGAATATGTTGGATCTCTCGCAAGCAGGCACTTATGATTTCGTGACCTGCTACTCGGATTCTATCTGTTATATGCAAGACGAGGTAGAAGTAGGAGATGTCTTTAAAGAAGTGTATAATGCCCTCAATGAGGACGGAGTCTTTATCTTTGATGTCCATTCGACCTATCAGACAGATGAGGTCTTCCCAGGCTATTCTTACCACGAAAACGCGGAAGACTTTGCCATGCTCTGGGATACCTATGAGGATGCAACCCCTCACTCGATCGTCCATGAGCTGACCTTCTTTGTGCAAGAAGAAGATGGTTCCTTTAGTCGGCACGATGAAGTTCATGAGGAACGCACTTATGAAGTTTTAACCTATGACATCTTATTGGAGCAGGCTGGCTTTAAATCTTTCAAATTGTACGCAGACTTTGAAGATAAGGAGCCGACAAAGACCAGCAAACGATGGTTTTTTGTAGCACAGAAGTAGGCCAGCATGACAGTTACAGGTATTATTGCAGAATTTAATCCCTTTCACAATGGTCACAAGTACCTGCTTAAACAGGCAGAAGGGCTGAAAATTGTGGCCATGTCTGGGAATTTTGTTCAACGTGGGGAGCCTGCCATTGTAGACAAGTGGACACGGGCCCAGATGGCTTTGAAAAATGGAGCGGACCTGGTAGTTGAGCTCCCCTTTCTCGTGGCTGTTCAGTCGGCTGATCATTTTGCTAAGGGAGCGGTAGAAATCTTGTCCCGTCTAGGAATCGACCAATTGACTTTTGGGACAGAAGAGGTCTTAGATTACCAAGCGATTGCGACTGTTTATTCGGAGAAAGAAGCGGAAATGGAAGCTTTCCTGCGAAGTCTTTCAGGCGATTTATCCTATCCACAGAAAACGCAAAAAATGTGGGAAACCTTTGCTGGAGTGGAGTTCACAGGGGATACTCCCAATCATATTCTAGGGCTGGCTTATGCCAAGGCTTGTGCTGGGAAGGGGATTGTGCTTAAGCCCGTCCAGCGCCAGGGTGCGGGCTACCATTCAGAAGAAAAAGAGGTGGCCTATGCTTCTGCGACTAGTCTACGCCTACACAAGGAAGATCAGGACTTTGTTGCTAGATTCATGCCCAATAGCCAACTCTTTCAGTCGGCTCCACAGGTATCTTGGGAGAATTATGACCAACTGCTCCGTTATCAAATCCTAACCCGTCCGGATTTGACACAGATTTTTCAGGTCAATGAGGAACTGGCCAATCGGATAAAGGATGCGGTTCGAAGTGCTAGTTCTGTGGAAGACCTGGTGGAGAAAGTCGCAACCAAGCGCTATACCAAGGCGCGTGTGCGCCGCATCTTGACCTACATCTTGGTAGGGGCGATGGATCAAGCTCTTCCCGATGCCATTCATGTCTTAGGATTTTCCGCAAAGGGACAAGCTCACCTCAAATCACTAAAAGGTCAAGTGGACTTGGTGACCCGAATCGGTAAGGAACCTTGGGACAGTTTGACCCAGCAAGCCGATCAGGTGTATCAGTTAGGACATCCCCAATTGCGAGATCAGATCTGGGGTCGAGTGCCCGTGAGAGTGGAAGAATAAATGTCTCACTGAGATCTTCTTTGCTCACAAAAATAAAGGAGCTTTTGTCACATAAGGCAAGAAGTTTATGATGCACGGAAACAGTGTTTGAGAGTGGGACAGAAATCGGTAATTCGTTAGAATTCGATTTCGTCGTCCCACCTCCGCACAGTTGAGTAGGGCTGTAAAAGCTGATGAAATCAGCGTAGTAGAGCGCACTCAACCACTGCGTCTTGCTCGACAAACCAAAAACAATTAAGAGGCTAGGACTGAACTGCACCCCAAAAGTTAGACAGAAAAAATCTAACTTTTGGGGTGTTTTTATTATGAAATTAACTTATAAAGATAAAGTTCAGGTCTATGAACTTAGAAAACAAGGGAGAAGCTTCAAAGAGCTTTCAAATATATTTGGGATAAAAATTCCTAATCTTCAGTACATGATTAAATTGATTGATCGTTACGGTATAGAGTTTGTTAAAAAGGGGAGGAATCGTTATTATTCTCCTAAATTAAAACGAGAAATCATTGATAAAGTTCTGATTGAAGGTCGTTCACAAATAAGGGTGTCTCTAGATTATGCTCTTCCAAGTGTTGGAATGTTGCCTAATTGGATAGCACAATATAAGAAAAACGGGTATACTATTGTTGAGAAAACAAGAGGGAGACCGCCTAAAATGGGACGTAAACCAAAGAAAAAACCTGAAGAGATGACAGAGTTAGAACGTCTTCAAGCAGAAAATGAGTACCTGAGAGCGGAGAATGCTATTCTAAAAAAGTTGAGAGAACTCCGATTGAGGGACGAAAAGGAGCAAGAAGAAAAACAGAAATTGTTCAAGGATTGGTAACAGAGTTTCCTTTAGATATCCTTCTAAACATTATCAAACTTGCTCGTTCAACCTATTATTACCACTTAAAGCAATTGAATCAAGTAGATAAAGATCAAGCTATCAAAGTGGAAATACAAGCCATTTATGATGAACATAAGGGAAATTACGGCTATCGTAGAGTTACTCTTGAATTAAGAAATCGTAGTCGTGCGGTCAATCACAAAAGGGTGCAACGTCTGATGAAAATTCTTGGTTTAACAGCTCGTATTCGTCGTAAACGCAAGTATTCTTCATACCAAGGAGAAGTTGGCAAGAAAGCAGATAATCTTATTCAACGCCAGTTTGAAGCATCCAAACCAATGGAAAAGTGCTACACAGATGTGACAGAGTTTGCCATTCCAGCGAGCAGTCAAAAGCTCTACTTATCACCAGTTTTAGATGGCTTTAATAGCGAAATTATCGCCTATAATCTCTCAACTTCACCAAACTTAGAACAAGTGAAAGCTATGTTAGACCAGGCCTTCACAGAGGAGCATTACGAAAATACAATTCTCCATAGTGACCAAGGTTGGCAATACCAACATCAGTATTATCATCAATTTTTAGAGGATAAAGGGATCCAACCGTCCATGTCACGTAAGGGAAATAGTCCAGACAATGGTATGATGGAGTCCTTCTTTGGCATTCTTAAGTCTGAGATGTTTTATGGTTATGAGAAGACGTTTCACTCACTTGAGCAATTGGGACAAGCTATTGTAGACTATATTGATTACTACAACAACAAACGCATTAAGGTAAAACTAAAAGGATTTAGTCCTGTGCAATACAGAACTAAATCCTTTGGATAAATTAATTGTCTAACTTTTTGGGGTCAGTACAGACTTTTGTCCCAGACTCATCTTTTTTTTTTACCAAATTTAAAATTTTTTACGAATAATTAGGTAGAGAGGGAAAAACTTGTACAAGTTCCTGACAAGTTCTTCTTTTTCATGTATAATAATAGAAAAGAGGTAGAATGAGGTATGGTCATGGAAGCAGTCGTTTATTCAACATTCCGCAATCATTTGAAGGATTATATGAAGAAGGTGAATGATGAGTTTGAGCCTTTGACGGTCGTAAATAAGAATCCAGACGAAGATATTGTGGTCATCTCTAAGAGCGAGTGGGATAGCCTACAAGAAACCCTGAGACTAGCTCAGAACAAGGAGTTGTCAGATAAGGTCCTGCGTGGCATGGCAGAAGTCCGAGCTGGTCAGGTTCAACTCCATGAGATTGAGGGGTAACAGATGTTACTCAAGTTTACAGAAGATGCCTGGAAGGATTATTGTTACTGGCAAAGTCAGGACAAAAAAACACTAAAGCGAATCAATACCCTTATCAAAGAGATCCAGAGGGATCCATTTGCAGGGATTGGTAAGCCTGAGCCCTTGAAATATGACTTTCAAGGAGCATGGTCAAGGCGGATTGATGCAGAGAATCGCCTGATTTATATGATAGATGAGTCAGGTGTCGCTTTCCTCTCTTTTAAAGATCATTATTAAGTCTTTAAAAGAGGATCTTTTTGATAGTTAGAATAGCTCTTTAAAGTTTCCAATTCGAAGAAAATTCCTATAAAATCCCGTTGCTAAAAATAGAAAAATCTAGTCTAACTTCGATGATTTGTGATATAATGTTAAAGATTGAAAATAATTTGAAAAAATTTAAGGAGAATCCTCATGGGACGTAAATGGGCCAATATTGTTGCCAAGAAAACTGCCAAAGATGGTGCCAACTCAAAAGTATATGCCAAATTTGGTGTGGAGATCTATGTAGCTGCTAAAAAGGGTGAACCAGATCCAGAACTAAATACTGCTTTGAGATTCGTTATTGACCGTGCTAAACAAGCGCAAGTGCCAAAACACGTGATTGATAAAGCGATCGATAAGGCAAAAGGAAACACTGACGAAACCTTTACAGAAGGACGTTACGAAGGATTTGGACCAAATGGTTCGATGTTGATCGTTGATACCTTGACGTCAAACGTTAACCGTACAGCTGCCAATGTCCGTGCTGCTTTTGGTAAAAACGGTGGGAACATGGGAGCTTCCGGTTCTGTATCTTACCTCTTTGACAACAAAGGTGTTATCGTCTTTGCTGGTGATGATGCCGATGCCATCTTTGAGCTTTTGCTTGAAGCAGATGTGGATGTAGATGATGTCGAAGCTGAAGAAGGAACGATCACAGTCTACACTGCACCAACTGATCTTCACAAAGCGATCGTTGCTTTGCGTGAATCAGGTGTCGAAGAATTCCAAGTAACAGAATTGGAAATGATTCCTCAATCAGAAGTTGAGTTGTCAGGTGAAGATTTGGAAACATTTGAAAAACTTTACAGCGTTCTTGAAGATGACGAAGACGTACAAAAAATCTACACAAACGTAGATGGATTCTAATCACTCGTAAGAACTGTAGTGAATCCCATAAATCAAGAAAAAGGATAGCTTCTTAGATCAAGCTATCCTTTTTCTCTGTCTGATGAGGATCTATCTTTTGTAAGTGATGTCCTGTATAAGCGTAAATACGGGTCAGGGGTGATTGGGAGAGTGTGGAAACCTTAAAATAGAAATAATGGTCTCGATGATCTCGACTTTTAGTATGGTGAAGACGAAAGTAGTTTCGCTGACCTGCTGCCATAGAGTGGAGAATATCGTCTTCTAAAAAGACGAGTGGCGTAGAAGTAGCGGCCCACTTGTAAAAGTCCATCTCAAATTGGTGGTAATTCTCCGAAAAATAATCAAATTGTAATTCGTGTTTAGTCTGAATAGGTTTCATAGGCTGTTTCCTCAGATTCAATAAAAATGATAGAGTCTACGAGGAGACGGTAGTAGTGGCCATCGCTTTTGAGAAGAAGCTCAGAAGCAGATAAGGTGTGAATCAAACCTGTGTAGGTTGCAAATTGATTCCCCTCTAAAGTCGTGATCGAGATCGTCGTTTGTTGTTGAAAGGCCTGCTCCAGGAGCCGGATCTGTTCAGCAAGTGGAAGAATTGTGAGCTGACTGCGGTCAATTTCTTTTGTATGCAGGGCAGTTGTGTGTTCGGATAAAAAGAAGCCAGCCCATTTGGCCATGCCACGATCTTGAAATTCTCGGGCGGATTGATAAGGGAGATAAGAACGGTCGATCATGTTAATCCATCTAAGCCTCCTGCGGAATGTCCGCCTGTTAGTTTACTGCGTGCAATGGCGCGTGAGTTTTCTAGTAATGAGGAGCCTTTCTGAAGAGAGGTAAAGCCAAATTGGTCCCGAATGCGGTCAATGGTCTGCTGGAGTTTCTCCTCTTTTTCCAAGGCTACTGGGTCATCAAAGAGAGAAAAGAGTTGAAGAGACTCCTCTACAAGTTCTCCATAAAAAACACCAATCTGCCGAATGGCTCCTCCTTCGTACTTGGAGCGAAAGAGTCGCAGAACCGTATCGGATAAAACCTTGGTGGATTGGGTGGGCTCAATCTTTTGCTGGCAGTGAATGGACGGAAGTCCCTCGATTTTGGAGTAGGAGGCATGAATGGAGACCAGTTGGGTCTTCTTTTTTTTCCGTCGCAAGCGAATAGCCACCTGTTCAGCCATCTCCCGAAACACCAGTTCAATGTCGGCTTGTAGATGGTAGTCATAGGGCAAGATTTGAGAGTTGCCAATGCCTCGTGATTTCGGACGATAAGGCTTGTGGACATTGCTTTCATCAATACCATGAGCATGGAACCAAAGTTGCAGACCCATGACTCCGAATTCTTTCTTTAAGAGATCTGGGTGAGCCTGGGCCAGTTCAGCAATCGACGTGATCCCGATCTTTTGCAATCGTTTTTCAGTGCGACGTCCAATGCCCCAAAAATCAGTGAGCTGGGGCAGTTTCCAGACCTTACTTTCTACATCTTCATAAGACCAATTGGAGCGCATATTTCGGCAATGCTTGGCTTCATTGTCCAAGGCCAGCTTGGCAAGAAGGGGATTGGCGTTGCTGAGGCCGATGGTAGAGTAGATGCCAGTTTCCTGCCAGATCCTTTTTTGGATTCTGGCAGAAAGGAGATCCAGTTTTTCCTTTCGAGAGAGGGAGGGATCTGGAATAAAATAATTTAAGGAAGAAGTCAGATCGATAAAGCCTTCGTCAATCGAGTAAGGAAAAATATCATCTGGTGCCGCAAATTCCTGAAAGACTTTTTGAATCTCCATATTGACCTGAATATAGGCATTCATCCGAGGAGGTACAATCAGGGTCCTCTTGGCCCAGGATTCAATGGATGCAATAAAGGCTGGATCTGTAGGCAATCCTTGTTTTTTGGCGGCGTAGCTATTAAATTTCCTGGTTTTGAGGTCAAAAGGTAGGTCGTAGCTACGGCTGACATTTTTCTTGCCAAAGACTTGTTTGAAAACGGGAGAGCTCGCCAAAATTAGGCCAGCAGAATTGTCGCTCCGACTCATGACGCAAAGGGAAGTCGTCAAGGGATTGAGCCCCAGACGGACACATTCACAACTGGCATAAAAACTTTTCATATCCACAAAAGCAATATCAGAATGAGGCTCACGTGAATAATCAAATAGCATATTTAAACCTCGAGTGGAAGAAAATGCCCGACCACAATGCCGACGATTTTGGGCTCGTCTTCATAGGGAGCAAATAAATCATCATAGTCAGGGTTGATGGATTCTAAGCGCAATCCTTCCGCTTCCCGATAGACTTTCTTGATGTAGGTTTTTCCATTCCAGATGAGGGCGTAGACAGCCCCATCATAGTCAAAGCCAGTCTGCTTCATGAGGGCAACAGAGCCGTTGGGATAGAGAGGTTCCATCGAATCACCTGATACCCAAGAAGCGAAATCGTGCTGGATCTCTTGGTCAAAATAGACAGTTTCATAGTCCGTTTCGTTGTCATAAAAGGTGTGTCCCAAACCAGCTGCAAGCTCAACCGAAAGAACCTTATAAGCTGTCAAGGAAACAACTTTTTGCTGCTGTTCGAATAACTGGCTGGCCAACTGGTCGACTTTCTTTTGATGAGGTGGGGTTAATAAAGGGTAGGTGTAGAGTGCGGAGTCTTTGTTAATAAAGTAGTCCTCTTTAACGGAGAGGCGCTTGGCCAACCTCCTGAGATTTTTTTCGTGTGGCTCCGCCAAGCCATTCTCCCAACTGGAGTAAGTCTTACGAGAAATCTTGAGATCCTCGTAGACATCTGCTTGGGTCAAGCCTTTTTCCAGGCGTCTTTCTTTTAGTTTTTTTGCATCAAACATGTCGCTTCTCCTATGTAACGTTTTAAAAGTTACATATAGTTTATCAAAAATGAATCCTTTTTGCAAGAGAAAAATTCAGTTGAAAACGAATGAAAAGGCTTGGATTTTGAATGAAAAAGGAGTATAATCAGTTTTACAACTTCTAACAACGAGGAATTATATGAAAAAAAGTTTTATACATCAACAAAAAGAAATTTCGTTTGTTAAAACGACGTTTACACAATATTTAAAAGATAAATTGGACATCATTGAAGTCCAAGGACCAATTTTGAGCAAGGTCGGAGACGGGATGCAGGATAACCTTTCTGGGATTGAACATCCGGTATCTGTCAAGGTCCTTCAAATTCCTGATGAGACTTATGAAGTCGTGCATTCACTCGCAAAATGGAAACGCCATACTTTGGCACGTTTTGGTTTTGGCGAAGGAGAAGGTCTCTTTGTCCATATGAAGGCTCTTCGTCCAGATGAAGATTCGCTAGACGCTATCCACTCTGTTTATGTAGACCAATGGGACTGGGAAAAAGTCATCCCAAATGGTCAACGCAATATCGCCTACCTCAAAGAAACGGTTGAAAAAATCTACAAGGCGATTCGTTTAACAGAACTAGCAGTAGAAGCGCGCTATGATATTGAGTCAGTTCTTCCAAAACAAATTACCTTCGTTCACACAGAAGAATTGGTGGAACGCTATCCAGATTTAACTCCAAAAGAGCGTGAAAATGCCATTGCCAAAGAATTCGGAGCCGTTTTCTTGATCGGGATTGGTGGAGAGCTTGCAGATGGCAAACCACACGATGGACGTGCACCTGACTACGATGACTGGACAACAGAGTCTGAAAATGGCTACAAGGGCTTGAATGGTGATATCCTCGTCTGGAATGACGTTCTAGGTTCAGCCTTTGAGCTGTCTTCAATGGGGATCCGTGTCGATGAAGATACGCTTCGCCGTCAAGTTGCGATCACAGGGGACGAGGATCGTCTCCAATTAGAGTGGCACAAGGCTTTGTTAAATGGTCTCTTCCCACTCACGATTGGTGGAGGGATTGGGCAATCTCGTTTGGCTATGTTCTTGCTTCGTAAGAAACATATCGGTGAAGTCCAAACCAGTGTCTGGCCTCAATCTGTCCGTGATGAATATGAAAATATCCTATAAGGAAAGAAGGAGTCGAGCAGAGTGCTCGGCTCTTTTAGTTGTCGCTTGACCATATCAAATCGCAATTTTCTGATTTTTTTTGGTATAATGGTCCCTATGAAAATAGTATCTGGAACCTATGGGGGACGTCCCCTCAAAACACTTGAAGGAAAAACAACCAGGCCGACTTCTGATAAGGTCAGAGGGGCCATGTTCAATATGATTGGTCCTTACTTTGACGGTGGAAGGGTGCTGGACCTCTATGCAGGAAGCGGTGGGCTCTCTATCGAGGCCGTCTCTCGAGGCATGTCAGAGGCCGTTCTAGTAGAAAGAGATCGTAGAGCACAGGAGATTGTAGCAGCCAATATTGCCATGACGAAGGAAAAGGAACGGTTTCAACTGCTAAAAATGGAGGCTAAGCAGGCCTTAGGGCTTTTAACGGGCACCTTTGACTTAGTTTTCTTGGATCCTCCTTATGCTAAGGAAGAGATTGTTCGCGATATCGAAACCTTGTGCGAGCGTCAACTCTTGTCAGAGGAGATCATGATTGTGTGCGAAACCGATAAACACGTAGAACTTCCTGAGGAAATCGGACAAGTGGGAATCTGGAAAGAAAAAATCTATGGAATTAGTAAGGTAACAGTATATGTCAGATAGAAGTGGATTGTTTACAGGATCGTTTGATCCGATTACCATTGGGCATGTGCAATTGATCGAGCGAGCTAGTCGCTTGTTTGACCGTGTCTATGTCGGAATTTTTTATAATTCGGAAAAAGTCGGACTCTTTTCCATTGAGCAGCGTGTGCGCATGGTGAAAGGGGCCTTGGCTCATTTGGAAAATGTTGAAATTGTGACGTCGACTCAAGAGTTGGCTGTGACAGTGGCGCGAAATCTTGGGGTTATCACCTTGATCCGGGGCTTGCGCAATGCACAGGATCTGGTATACGAAGCCAATATGGATTATTTTAATCACCAGTTGGCGCCTGAATTGGAGACGGTTTATCTCTATGCTCAGCCTCCTTACCAGGCCATTAGTTCAACCCGTATTCGAGAGTTGCTGGCTTTTCAGCAGGATATCTCACCTTATGTACCAAAGAGTGTAATGGAGGAAATCAAAGATGACACAAGCAAATAAACCAAGCTTGCCTACAAAAAAGAAAAAAGGACGATTAAAAGAATACCGATGGCCGATTGCAGGCGTCCTCTTCTTGCTCCTCTTGCTAGCTGCTTTTGTGATTCGCCTTCCCTATTATATTGAGATGCCAGGAACGGCAGAAGACATTCGATCCGTCATGACAGTAGATGGAAAAATGGATACCAAGTCAGGATCTTATGACTTTGTAACCGTGGCAGTGAAAGAAGCGACCCCGGCTGATTTGATCTATGCTTGGGCGACCCCTTTTACAGATATCTACTCTGCCAAAGATATGACAGGTGGTAGTTCGAGCCAAGAATTTACGCGGATTAACCAATTCTATATGGAAACCTCGCAAAATATGGCCATCTACCAAGGGTTAAAGACAGCTGGGAAAGAAACCCAGATGGACTTTCTAGGTGTTTATGTCATGCAAGTGGCAGATGACTCGACCTTTAAGGGAATCTTGAACATTGCGGATACCGTCACCGGTGTGAATGGCAAGACCTTTAAGAGTTCCAAAGAATTGATTGATTATGTCGGTTCTCAAAAAATTGGCGACCCTGTTTCAGTGACCTATATTGAGGATGGACAAACCAAGACCGCAGACGGAAAGATCATCAAATTGTCCAACGGGAAAAACGGAATTGGGATTAGCCTGATCGACCGGACTGAAGCCAAAGGCGATGTTCCTGTCCAGTTTGCGACCCAAGGGATTGGTGGACCAAGTGCTGGTATGATGTTTAGCCTAGCCATCTACACCCAAGTGGCTGATCCAGATCTTCGTCAGGGACGTCATATTGCAGGGACAGGAACCATTAACCAAGATGGAACGGTTGGCGATATCGGTGGAATTGACAAGAAAGTCGTTGCAGCAGATAAAGAAGGAGCAGAAATTTTCTTTGCCCCTAATAACCCTGTTTCCAAAGAAGAAAAGAAAGCCAATCCCAAGGCCAAATCAAATTATGAAACCGCTAAAGAAGCAGCGAAACAAATTCATTCGAAGATGAAAATTGTCCCCGTCAAAACCCTTCAAGACGCCATTGATTATTTGAAGAAGAAGTAGAAATATCTTGTTAGATCAGTCTCGTACTTGAAAGTACGAGGTAGAGTTGGCAGATAGGAAGATTCACCTTCTAATCAAATTCAAGTTTTTGCTTATCAATCTCTCTATTTTTAGGGGGATTTTTTCTTTATACTGGTATCAGAAAGAAAGGGAGGTAGTGAAATGATTCAAACCAGTTTGTTTTCCATTTCAGTATTCTTAGCGGGAGTTCTATCCTTTTTCTCCCCATGTATTTTGCCACTGATGCCAGTCTATGTAGGGATTCTATTGGATTCTGAACGTGTGAAAACTGTTCGAATTTTTGGAAGAGATATTTCTTGGTATGGCTTGGTGAAGACTCTTTGTTTTATCGCAGGTCTATCAACTGTTTTCCTAATTCTAGGATACGGTGCAGGGGCTCTTGGTCAGGTATTGTATGCTCCATGGTTTCGCTATCTGCTAGGAGGGATTGTGATCTTACTAGGGATTCACCAAATGGAAGTGATCAATCTGAGACAACTCCAAAAGCAAAAGACTATCCAACTCAAAAAGAATCGGGAGCGCAATGAATTCTTCAATGCTTTTCTGATAGGGGTCACCTTCAGTTTTGGTTGGACCCCTTGTGTCGGACCAGTTTTGAGTTCTGTTCTAGCCATTGCAGCTTCTGGAGGAGATGGTGCATTGCAAGGCGCTCTCCTGATGCTGGTCTATACATTAGGTTTGGCGCTCCCCTTCTTAGTCTTGGCTCTGGCCTCTAGCTGGGTTCTACAACATTTTGCTAAACTCAAGCCCCATATGGGAACCTTGAAAAAAATTGGTGGTGCCCTCATCATCTTGATGGGCATCTTGCTGATGCTAGGAAATCTTAATAGCCTCGCATCCCTGTTTCACTAATCTTGAATGATTAAAGGAGAAAAATCATGAAAAAAATTCTTGCACTTTCTATTGCTACACTTAGCATCGTCACTTTAGCAGCTTGTTCTGGACAGAAATCAGATTCAGACATGAAAAAAACGGACGATAGTAGTATGATGAAGAAGGACGATATGAAGAAGGACGATATGAAGAAGGACGATATGAAGAAGGACGATATGAAGAAGGATGACATGAAGGATTCATCCATGTCCGATGATAAAATGAAAAAAGAAGACATGAAAGATTCATCTATGATGTCTGACAGCAGTTCTGAAATGAAGGACGATATGAAAAAGGATGAGATGAAATCCAGCGATTCAGAAATGAAAGACGAAAAGAGTGGATCATCTGATATGAAATCAGACAACTAATGAAAGAAGGGAGAGGTCATCTGAGGATGACTTTCTCCTTATTTAAAGAGGTAATAATGATGAAGAAATTAGCTTTAGTAGCTGCAGGATTCTTGTGTACTGGACTTTTGGGGGCTTGCTCGAGTCAAGGAATGGCTACTTCCAATAAGGACATGAGCCAACAAACAGCCAAAGCTGGGGCTAGGCAACCATCTGGCAAGAAAGTGAAGGAGTTTAACCTGCAAGGAGTAGACGGTAAGACCTACCGCTTATCCGATTACAAGGGAAAGAAAGTTTACCTCAAATTTTGGGCTTCCTGGTGCTCAATCTGTCTTTCAACATTAGGCGACACAAATGATTTAGCAAAGGCAGAGGAGGGTAAGGATTATGTGGTCTTATCCGTTGTAGCTCCAACCTTTAATGGTGAAAAATCGGAAGCAGATTTCAAAAACTGGTACCAGTCTTTGGATTACAAGGATTTCCCGGTCTTGCTAGATAGTAAAGGGGAACTGCTAAAAGAGTATGGGATTCGTTCATATCCATCGGCGCTCTTTATCAATAGTGATGGGACTTTAGCAAAGAGTCATATTGGCTATATGAATAAAGAGGATATCCTCAAGACCCTAGAGAACATGCAGTAAGGAGATAGACAATGGAAACAAAATGGAAAGTGTTTGCTATCCTTCTCGTTGGCTTACTATTCATTGGTTTCTTTTTCTTTAGTAAGGGATCAAACGGAATGGATCAATCAGAAACAAGCACTGAGATGATTAAAAAAGCATCGATGAGTCAGACTCCAGTAGCCAAAAAGGAAACAAATGAAACGGTTGATCCAAAGGATCAGCGTGAAATTTATTTGGCTGGTGGTTGCTTCTGGGGCGTAGAGGAATATTTCTCCCGTGTTCCAGGTGTGATCGATGCTGTATCAGGCTACGCTAATGGAAAGGGAGAAACGACCAAGTATGAATTGGTCCCTCAAACAGGCCATGCTGAAACAGTTCACATCACCTACAATGTCAAGAAGGTATCTCTGAAAGAATTGCTCCTGCATTATTTCCGGATTATCGACCCAACGTCGAAGAATCGACAAGGAAATGATCAAGGAACACAATACCGAACAGGTGTCTATTATGTCTCCCAAGAAGACCTTCCAACTATTAACCAAGTCTTTGAAGAGGTAGCAAAAAAATACGACAAACCGTTAGCGGTGGAAAAAGAGCCACTGACTAATTTCATCAAGGCTGAGGACTACCACCAGGATTATCTAAAGAAACATCCGAATGGGTACTGCCATATCGATGTCAATCAGGCTTCTTATCCTGTTATTGATGCTAGTCGCTACTCCAAGCCAAGCGATGAGGAGATCAAAAAGAAGTTATCTCCTGAAGAGTATGCGGTGACACAAAAAAATGATACCGAACGGGCCTTCTCCAATCGTTACTGGGATCAGTTTGATGCCGGTATTTATGTAGATGTCGTGACCGGTGAGCCGCTCTTTTCCTCTAAGGATAAATTTGATTCTGGTTGTGGTTGGCCAAGTTTCAGTCGGCCTATTAGTCCTGATGTGGCCATCTATAAGGAGGATAAGAGTTTCAATATGACTCGGACAGAAGTTCGGAGCCGTGTGGGAAATTCTCATCTGGGCCATGTTTTTACCGATGGTCCCAAGGAAAAAGGTGGCCTTCGTTACTGCATCAATAGCTTGTCAATCAAATTTATCCCTAAAGCAGAGATGGTGGAAAAGGGCTACGGTTATTTATTAGACTATGTCTGAGACATTTGGATCCACAATTTGCTATAATAAGCATAGCAAAAACAAGTAGGTGAAAGACATGTATGCGATCATGATTGTGGAAGATGAAGAGCTTATCCGGCAGGGATTGACTTCCTTAGTGGATTATGAACAGTTTGGAATGACCGTCATCAACCAGGCAGAAAATGGCCGTAAGGCCTGGGAGAAGTTTCAAGATCAACCAGCTGATATCCTTCTAACCGATATCAATATGCCACAAATGAATGGCTTGGATCTGGCCCATCTCGTCAAAGAGCAGTCTCCGTCTTGTCATATCATTTTTTTGACAGGTTATGATGACTTTGAGTTTGCAAGGAAAGCCATCAAGTTAGGTGCAGATGATTATTTGCTGAAGCCTTTTTCAAAAGATGATATTGAAGAGATGTTAGCAAAGGTGAAAGGAAAACTCGATCAAGAGCGAAAAAAGGCGCAAGTCGAAGATTTGGTCAGTCATGGTTATTCGACAGACTTGGAAGAAGCCATTCATGCTCGTTTAGCAGATTCCCAGTTAACCCTGAAGGATTTGGCCTATCAACTTGGTTTCAGTCCCTCTTATCTAAGTGTATTGATCAAGAAAAAATTGGGACTTCCCTTTCAAGAATACCTTATCCAGGAGCGAATGAAGAAGGCTCGGCTCTTGCTTCTCACGACAGATTTAAAGATTTATGAGATCGCCGATCAGGTTGGTTTTGAAGATATGAACTATTTTTCTCAACGCTTTAAGCAGGTTGTTGGGGTGACGCCAAGGCAGTACAAAAAAGGAGAGCATGAATGAAACGATATCCTTTGCTGATCCAGCTGGTCCTCTACTTTTTTCTCTTCATTCTCTTGCTGTTTGGTCTTATCGGTAGCCTCTATTATCAAACGAGTTCAGGGGCGATCCGCCAGCTAACGGAGCGGACGACAAGAAATAGTATCGACCAAAGTAGTCAGTTTATTACGTCTTATCTAAAAAAATTAAAGCAGACCACAACAGTGCTTAGTAAGGAACAGGCTGTTCGCCAATTTGCCCAAGATAGGAGTGCGGATCAAGAAACGGTTCAGCACTTGATGCGAACGATGATTGAAACGGATCCGGACCTGGTCTCAGCAGTCCTGGTGACTAAGGACGGACGTCTGGTAGCGACAGATACCAAAATCAGCATGCAGACTTCTTCAGATATGATGAATGAAAGTTGGTATCAAGAGGCGATTAAGGAAAGAGCCATGCCTGTCTTAACGCCTGCTCGAAAGGAATCCTTGACCTCGGAAAAAGAAAAATGGGTGGTTTCTATTACCCAAGAAGTGGTCGATCAGACTGGCCAAAATCTCGGAGTAGTACGCTTGGATATTGGCTACGATAGCCTTCAGGCTTACTTGGATCACCTTCAACTAGGGAAACAAGGCTTTAGTTTTATCATTAATCAAAAGCATGAGTTTGTCTACCATCCTAAAAAGGCGGTCTATTTCTCCAGCCAAGAAATGCAGGCCATGCAGCCCTATATTGCTGTGAAAGATGGCTATGCTAAAGGAGGGCAGAATTTTATCTATCAGGTTCCGATTCCAGATAGCGATTGGACCTTGATTGGAGTGGCTTCACTTGAAGGACTTCAGATGCTTCAGTCGCAGCTCCTGTACTCTTTCATTGGTCTAGGATTACTAGCTTTGATCATGTGTTTAATAGGTATTGGATTTGTTCTGCGTTTGTGGATCAAACCCTTACGAGACCTTCAGACTATCATTTTGAGAATTGGAGCAGGAGATGCTCACGTGAGAGCTGCAGCCAAAGGATCTCCAGAATTGGTGGACCTCGCTCAAGCTTTTAATGCCATGTTGGACCAAATCGATAACCTCATGCAACAGGTCAAGGAAGAGGAACAGAACGCACGGCGGTACGAGCTGCGGGCACTTTCTGCTCAGATAAATCCGCATTTCCTCTACAATACCTTGGATACGATTGTCTGGATGGCAGAGTTTAATGATAGTCGGCGCGTGGTCGACATCACCAAGTCTCTGGCTCAATATTTTCGACTGGCTCTCAACCAAGGCCAGGAGCAAATCCTACTGAGAGATGAAATTGACCATGTCCGCCAATATCTTTTCATTCAGAAGCAACGTTATGGTGAAAAGCTCAATTATGAAATTCTAGAAGATGAACGGTTGGGTGACTATCAGCTTCCTAAATTAGTGCTTCAACCATTAGTGGAAAATGCGATTTACCACGGCATTAAAGAGATCGATCGGCCAGGTCTCATTCGAGTGACAACTGAAGTCAGTGGAGACTACGCCTGCGTATCGATTTTTGACAATGGACGAGGGTTTGATTTATCAGAATCAACAGCCCAAACCCTTCTTCGTTTAGGAGGTGTTGGTTTGAAAAATGTGGACCAACGATTGCATCTTCAATTTGGTGAAGCCTATCATATGGAGATTGATTCTAAGGCCAATAGCTATACGAAAATCACTCTTTATTTGCCCCTTTCATCCGGCAATGAATATTCATAGAGGCTGGGACAAAAGTCCTAGCCTCTCAATTATTTTTGGATTGTTGAGCAAGACGCAGTGGTTGAGTGGGCTCTACTACGCTGATTTCATCAGCTTTTATAGCCCTACTCAACTGTGCGGAGGTGGGACGACGAAATCGAATTCTAACGAATTACCGATTTCTGTCCCACTCTCTTTTTGCTCTCAAAGGAATTTCAACTCTTTTCTAGTCAAATCTGACGCAAGTCATCAAATTTATGATAAAATAAAGTGTTACAGTAAATAGATTTTGATGAAGGAACACTATGCGAAAAGAAATTGACCCTGAATTATATAATTACAATAAATTTCCTGGACCTGTGTTTCGTCAGGTAGGAGACCAGATCCTTTCAGAAAACCTCTCCTTTGAGCTGTTGAAAAATGAGAAGGAAGCTTTTGATGCGACTGTTTTTGGTCAGAGATTTTCTGAGATTTTAACCAAGTTTGATTACATTGTTGGTGATTGGAGCAATGAGCAGTTGCGCTTGCGTGGCTTTTATAAGGAAGAGCGCGATGTTGCAACGATGGATAAATTAAGTCGCTTAGACGATTATTTGTTAGAATATTGTAGCTATGGTTGTGCTTATTTTGTCCTTGAAAATAAGGAGCCCCATCGTGCTTCTTTTGATAAGAAATCACCGGTCAAAAAAGCTCAATCAGAAGAAAGAGAGCCGAAGAAGCGTTCGCGCAATCGCAAACAAAAAGATCGTTTCCAAAAACGAGAACGCGACAAGGGACAGTCAGCCAATAACTCGAAAAAAACAAGACCGTCTGCTGAGACCAAAAAAACAACGAAGACAGACAACAAACGTCATTTTGTGATTCGACAAAAAGAGGAGTAAGAAAGAATGAAACCATCCATTTATAGTTTAACACGCCAAGATATGATTGATTGGGCGGAAGAAAACGGGGAAAAGAAATTCCGTGCAGCACAAATCTGGGAATGGCTCTATCGCAAACGCGTCCAGTCCTTCGAAGAAATGACCAATCTTTCTAAGGATTTGATTGCAAAGTTAAATGATCAGTTTGTCGTCAACCCACTCAAGCAACGGATCGTGCAAGAGTCAGCAGATGGAACGGTCAAGTACCTTTTTGAATTGCCAGACGGCATGTTGATTGAAACCGTCTTGATGCGTCAGCACTATGGATTATCTGTCTGTGTAACGACTCAGGTAGGATGCAATATCGGTTGTACCTTTTGTGCTTCTGGTTTGATCAAAAAACAACGAGATTTGAACAATGGGGAAATCGTGTCTCAAATCATGTTGGTCCAAAAATACTTTGACGAACGTGGCCAAGATGAACGGGTCAGCCATATCGTTGTCATGGGAATCGGAGAACCATTTGACAACTATAACAATGTCTTGAAATTTATCCGGACGGTCAATGATGACAAGGGATTAGCGATTGGTGCTCGTCATATTACCGTGTCAACTTCTGGTTTGGCTCATAAAATTCGTGACTTTGCAAATGAAGGTGTGCAGGTCAATTTGGCAGTGTCTCTTCATGCACCAAACAATGACTTGCGCTCTAGCATCATGAAGATCAACCGGGCCTTTCCAATTGAAAAATTGTTTGCGGCGATTGAATACTATATTGAGACTACGAACCGTCGGGTGACCTTTGAGTACATCATGCTCAATGAAGTCAATGATGGAGTCGAGCAAGCCTTAGAGTTGGCAGAATTGCTCAAGAATATCAAGAAATTGTCTTATGTCAACTTGATTCCTTATAATCCTGTCAGTGAGCATGACCAATATAGCCGGAGTCCAAAAGAACGGGTCATGGCCTTCTATGATACCTTGAAAAAACAAGGTGTTAACTGTGTAGTGCGTCAAGAGCACGGTACAGATATTGATGCAGCCTGTGGCCAATTGCGTTCAAATACCATGAAACGGGATCGGGAGAAAGCGATTGTTGAACATGCGCAACCTTAAACAAGGGCTGATCGATCATACAGAACTAACAAAAAGAGGAAGAAGGCTGTTACGGAGTGGCAGCTTCTTCTATTTTATCCTCTTGTGTTTGATGTGTTTTTTGCCCCAACAGCCAGAGCCAGGTATGGAAACACCGGGTATTCAACATTTCGGTCGCATCGTCGTCCTGCTGGTTCCTTTTAATTCGGTGATGAATCTTGGTCAGATCACCAGTGCCCTCCAACTCATTAAGGTCATTCTCCAAAACATAGCCAATATCTTTTTGTTAAGCCCGCTGGTCTTTCAACTCCTCTGGCTATGGCCCTGGTTGAGGAGCCGCAAACGGGTCTTGTGCTTCGGTTTTGCGATGAGCTTGTGGATTGAATGCAGCCAAGTTCTGTTAGATCTCTTGTTTGATGCCAATCGTGTCTTTGAGCTAGATGATTTGTGGACCAATACCTTAGGCGCTTATCTGGCTTATTTAGGCTTTCAGTATTGCAGAGCACGATTGCTAGCAAAAAATGGGGAAATGTAAAATCCGAACATTTTAACCACTTTTTAAAATTTTTGTTGACAAAGTCAGAAGCGGGAGCTATAATAACTTCAAGACATCAGAAAAGTAGAGATTTTTCTCACTTCCAGGGAGCTTGTGGTGATTGCGAACAAGCAGTGGTGAATCTTGAAATGGGCTGATGCGTTTATGATGATGAATTTGAAACAATAAAAATTCGGTGAGCACACCTTATCGTGCACCCTGTTGTTAGACAGGTCAGAGATGTAGGAGAAAAAATAGCCTCCTACAATTGAGGTGGCACCGCGGTATCGAATCGTCCTCACACAGATTTTTCTGTGTGAGGTTTTTTGTATCTCAAAGGAACCCAGTGAGACTGCAGCTCAAAGGACCCGCGAGAGAAAAAGATCATAAACAGGATTGAAGATATAGAAAAGAGGACACAATCATGACAGAAACAAAAGGCTATTTCGGACAATTTGGTGGATCTTTCGTACCAGAACCCATTCAAAACTTGCTGGATCAATTAGAGGCAACTTTTGAACAGTATAAAAAGGACCCAGAGTTTATCGCAGAATACAAACATTATTTGAAAGATTACTCTGGTCGGGAAACACCGCTCTACTTTGCGGAAAGTTTGACAGATCATTTAGGTGGGGCAAAAATTTATTTGAAGCGCGAAGACTTGAATCACCTAGGTTCGCATAAATTGAATAACGTTCTGGGGCAAATCCTCTTGGCTAAACGCATGGGCAAAACGCGCGTGATTGCTGAAACAGGAGCCGGTCAACACGGTGTAGCTACAGCAGCTGCGGCAGCTAAGTTCGGTATGGCCTGTGATGTCTACATGGGGGCAGAAGACGTGGAACGCCAACGCTTGAATGTCTTCCGCATGGAAATGATGGGGGCAACCGTTCATGCGGTTGAAACCGGGACTAAGACCTTGAAAGACGCCGTTGATGCTGCCTTTGGAGCATGGATGGCGGATCTAGATGTCTTTTACGTTTTGGGTTCTGCTGTTGGCCCTCACCCATACCCAACTATTGTGCATGAATTCCAAAAAGTGATCAGTGAAGAATCTAAACGTCAAATCTTGGAAAAAGAAGGTCGTTTGCCGGACTATGTGATTGCCTGTGTCGGTGGTGGCTCCAATGCCATCGGTGCCTTTTCTGAATATGTCGCAGAAGAGGAAGTCGGCTTGATTGGGGTAGAAGCAGCTGGACATGGCTTGGACACCGATCAACACGCAGCGACCATGACCAAAGGGACTATCGGTGTGGTTGATGGGATGAAGACCTATGCAGTCTTTGGCGAAGATGGAAAAGTAGCGCCAGTGTACTCGATCTCTGCTGGTTTGGACTACCCAGGGGTTGGTCCAGAGCATGCTTTCTTTAAAGATTCTGGTCGTGTCGAATATGTGGCTGCAACAGATGATGAAGCAGTAGAAGCTCTTCTTCTCCTCAGTAAGACAGAAGGAATCCTCCCAGCCATTGAAAGCTCACACGCGATTGCAGAAGCGGTCAAACGTGCTCCACAATTAGATAAAGACAAGATCATCATCATCAATGTTTCCGGACGTGGGGACAAGGACGTAGCTGCCATCGCTGATTATCTAGAAGCGAAGGCTGCAAAATAAAAAGAATTTATCTGCAAAACATCGTATAAAGCAGTAAAGCGTGATAACTGAGAAAGAGACAGGGTACAAAGGGAATCCGGTCTCTTTCTTTTTTGAGAGCAAAGACGAGAATCCCTAAGATGGATGCGATCTGAATGAGAATGAGGATCTTGGTAGAGGAAAAGGTCAGCGAGAAGGTAGCGAGTAAGAGGAAATCTCCTGCTCCCATTCCGATAAAGAAAAAGTGAGCTCCTATCGCAAGGAGTAAAAAGACCAGCATGAGGAGATTACTACCGGATAAAAAGAGGACCAAGGCATGGAGACAGCACCAGATGACCAAGGGGTATTCCATAAAGCGAAGGTCATAAATGGCTAAAACGGCAGCTCCCAGTAGTGTTAGAAGCTGAGGCAGAGAAAGAAAACCATTGGCGCAGGCTAAAAAGAGCAGGCCACTCCAGACCTCAAAAAGGCAGTACCAAAATGGGTAGGTCTGATGACAATAGCGACAGCGAAAGCGGTGCAGTAGTTGTGAGAGGATGGGGATGAGATCCCAAACTCCAAGGACGTGTTGGCAGTGATCACAATGACTGCGAGGAGCGAGAACAGATTGGTTTGGGAAACGATCGACAACTAGTCCCAAAAAAGAGGCGATGCAAGTACCGATGGTAAAAAAATAAAAGTTGATCATACTTATTTATTCGTAAAGCAATCGGAAAATTTCATCATTTGCTTGAAAATCTTGTAAAGCCTTTCTAAATTTGATACAATAATGAACATGAAAAACCTGTATGATGTTCAACAATTTTTAAAACGTTTTGGAATCATCATTTATGTGGGGAAGCGCCTCTATGACATCGAATTGATGAAAATTGAGCTTCAACGTCTTTATGATGCAGGCCTGATGGAACGGCTCGATTATTTAGAAGCCGATACCGTTTTAAGAAGAGAACACAAGCAAGAATTAGAATTTTTGAAAAAGAGTGAGGTAGAGTGATGGGTAATATCATTGTTTGGTTGGTTATTTTAGGAGCATTTGGATGGATGGCGTTTAATTATTTCCGCATCCGTAAAGCTGCTAAATTTGTGGATAATGCAACCTTTGAAGAGCTGATTCGTCAAGGTCAGTTGATTGATTTGCGAGAGCCGGCTGAGTTTCATGCCAAGCATATTTTAGGAGCACGCAACATTCCTTCTACTCAGTTGAAGTTGAGTCTTGCAGCCTTGCGCAAAGACAAACCGATTTTGCTCTATGAAAATAGCCGTAGTTCGCGTGTAACCAATGCGGCCCTATATCTTAAGAAACAGGGTTATACAGACATTTATGTCTTGTCTTATGGTCTTGATTCTTGGAATGGGAAAGTGAAAAAAGACGCTTAATAAAAAAGAGCTCTAACTGCACAAAGTGTGTGGTTAGAGCTTTTTTATCTCGTTTTTTCAAGGTAGTATTTGACCCATGTGAGCTCCACCTCATTCAAAGGCCGGCTTTCTCCAGGGGCTAACTGAGGATCCAAGGTGAAGGGACCAAAAGACAAGCGTTTTAAGGTCATTACTTTGACTCCAATGGCCAAAAACATCTTTTTCACTTGGTGGTATTTTCCTTCTGAGATTCGGACCTGGGCCTTGCTGTAGCTGGGGTTACTTTCTAGAATAGTTAAGGAAGCAGGCTTGCAGATAGGGCCGTCCGTGAATGAAATCCCATTCTGAAATTGCTCGATGTGGGCTGCATAGAGCGGACCATTGACTTCTACCTCATAGACCTTCTCCACATGGTATTGGGGATGGAGTAGTTGAAAGCCTAAGGGGCCATTATCTGTGATGAGGAGCAAACCACTGGTGTCGCGATCGAGGCGACCAAGAGGATAGAGGTCTGGGTACTCTTGCTGGGGATCCACTAGCTCGATCACTGTTGGATGGTAGACGTCTCTTTTAGCGGTCACGGCTCCAATTGGTTTATGGAGCATGTAGTAGTGGTGACGCGGTTCCTGAATGATCCGATCCCCGATTTGAATCTGTTGGAGTCCAGGGTCGATGTTTTGGGATAGCTTTTTAGCTGGTAGGTGATCGACCAAGATTTGCCTTCGGGCCAGAAGTTGTTTGATGTCTTTGCGAGCGTAGTGATGGTCTGCCATCAATTGATCTAATCTCATGGGAGCCTCTTTTTCTGAAATTCTTATCATCAGTGTATCATGAAAAGAAAAGGAAATCGAGTCGGAGAAAAGAAATGAAGATGAAAACATTTACAACTAGCTGAACTGTGTTTTTTAGATAGGACTGTGGTATAATTGTTCAGTTAGAAATATTATTTAAAATTTTATAGAGGAAATCATGACAAAATTAAGAGAAGATATTCGTAACGTTGCGATCATTGCCCACGTTGACCATGGTAAAACAACCTTGGTAGACGAATTGTTGAAACAATCGCACACCTTGGATGAACGTAAAGAATTGCAAGAACGTGCAATGGACTCAAACGATCTTGAAAAAGAACGTGGGATTACGATCCTTGCTAAAAATACAGCCGTTGCTTATAACGGAACTCGAATCAATATTATGGACACACCAGGACACGCGGACTTCGGTGGAGAAGTGGAACGGATCATGAAAATGGTCGATGGGGTTGTATTGGTCGTTGATGCCTACGAAGGAACCATGCCTCAGACTCGTTTCGTATTGAAAAAAGCCTTGGAACAAGATCTTGTTCCGATCGTTGTAGTTAACAAAATCGATAAACCATCTGCTCGTCCAGAAGAAGTTGTAGACGAAGTTCTTGAACTCTTCATCGAATTGGGTGCGGATGATGACCAATTGGAATTCCCAGTTGTTTATGCATCAGCGATTAACGGAACATCTTCACTTTCAGACGATCCAGCTGATCAAGAGCACACAATGGCACCGATCTTTGATACTATCATTGATCACATCCCAGCTCCAGTTGATAACTCAGATGAGCCTCTTCAATTCCAAGTATCCCTGCTTGATTACAACGACTTCGTTGGACGTATCGGTATCGGACGTGTCTTCCGTGGTACTGTAAAAGTTGGGGACCAAGTAACTCTTTCTAAATTGGATGGAACGACTAAGAACTTCCGTGTTACCAAACTCTTTGGTTTCTTTGGCTTGGAACGTCGTGAAATTCAAGAAGCTAAAGCAGGTGATTTGATCGCGATCTCTGGTATGGAAGATATCTTCGTTGGAGAAACGATCACACCGACAGACGCAGTTGAAGCTCTTCCAATCCTTCACATCGATGAACCAACCCTTCAAATGACCTTCTTGGTCAACAACTCACCATTTGCTGGTCGCGAAGGGAAATGGGTGACCTCACGTAAAGTCGAAGAACGTTTGCAAGCGGAATTGCAAACAGACGTCTCTCTTCGTGTTGACCCAACTGATTCACCTGATAAATGGACAGTTTCAGGACGTGGGGAATTGCACTTGTCTATCTTGATCGAAACCATGCGTCGTGAAGGATACGAATTGCAAGTGTCTCGTCCAGAAGTTATTATCAAGGAAATTGATGGTGTCCAATGTGAACCATTTGAGCGCGTACAAATCGACACACCAGAAGAATACCAAGGTTCTGTTATTCAAAGCCTTTCTGAGCGTAAGGGTGAAATGTTGGATATGGTTGCAACAGGTAACGGTCAAACTCGTTTGGTCTTCCTTGTTCCTGCGCGTGGTTTGATTGGATACTCAACAGAGTTCTTGTCAATGACACGTGGTTACGGAATCATGAACCACACCTTTGACCAATACTTGCCAGTGATTCCAGGAGAAATCGGTGGACGTCACCGTGGTGCTCTTGTTTCAATCGATAACGGAAAAGCAACCACTTACTCTATCATGTCTATCGAAGAACGTGGTACGATCTTTGTCAATCCAGGTACAGAAGTTTACGAAGGAATGATCATTGGTGAAAACTCTCGTGAGAACGACTTGACCGTAAACATTACGAAAGCAAAACAAATGACCAACGTTCGTTCCGCTACTAAGGACCAAACAGCGGTTATCAAGACTCCTCGTATCTTGACCTTGGAAGAATCTCTTGAGTTCTTGAACGACGACGAGTACATGGAAGTAACACCTGAATCTATCCGTTTGCGGAAACAAATCTTGAACAAAGCAGAACGCGAAAAAGCAAATAAAAAGAAAAAATCAGCAGCTGCTGAATAATACGGAAAGAAAGGAGAAACAAAATGGTCTATTTTATCTTAGGGATTTTGATTCTCCTTTTTTACCTTTTTATGACCCCAAAAAGTATTCGTGGTACCTTAAACAGTGTCACAATGGTGGTCTTAATCGTCTCCATTATCGTACTGACTTGTCTCGCCATTTTTCAGATATTCCAACTACCGTCTGAGTTTTTTGTCGGTGCCTTTCTCGCCTTTGTTGGCTACCTGGCTTTGGTGGATATTTCCAAAATGACGACCAAACAGAAAAAATAAACGCTGACGTGATTTTTAAAGCCCTTTGGGCTTTTTAATTTTGCTAAAAAAAGGTAAAATAGAGAGTGATAAAAATGGAGCGAAGAAATCATGAAATTTGTGAAACAATTTGAAAATAAAAAGGTTCTTGTATTAGGTTTGGCGAAGTCAGGCGAGTCAGCTGCCCGTTTGTTGGATCGCTTAGGAGCAATTGTGACCGTCAATGATGGCAAACCTTTTGAAGAAAATCCAGCAGCACAAAGTTTACTGGAAGAAGGGATTAAAGTTGTGACAGGAGGTCACCCTCTGGAATTGTTGGATGAAGACTTTGCAGTCATGGTCAAAAATCCAGGAATCCCTTATTCTAACCCAATGGTCGAAAAAGCGCTTGAAAAGGGTATTCCAGTCCTCACTGAAGTGGAATTGGCCTATCTGATTTCGGATGGGCCAATTATTGGGATTACAGGATCAAACGGAAAAACGACGACGACAACCATGATCGGGGAAGTCTTGACGGCTGCCGGCCAAGGTGGTCTATTGTCTGGGAATATCGGTTTTCCAGCTAGTCAAGTTGCACAAACAGCAACAGAAAAGGACGTTCTGGTCATGGAATTGTCTTCTTTCCAATTGATGGGAATTGAAGCCTTCCATCCAGAGATTGCAGTGATTACCAACCTCATGCCGACCCATATCGACTATCATGGTTCTTTTGAAAATTATGTAGCTGCCAAATGGAATCTTCAAAAGAATATGACAGAAAAAGATGTCATTGTCTTGAACTTCAACCAAGACGTGGCCAAGGAACTGGCTACAAAAACCAAGGCAAGGGTCCTTCCATTTTCAACGGTTGAAAAAGTGGATGGGGCTTATTTGGAAGATGGACTTCTCAAGTTTAAGGGAGAAGTTGTTATGCGTGCGGATGAACTGGGTGTTCCAGGTAGTCACAATGTAGAGAATGCCTTGGCAACGATTGCTGTTGCAAAAGTCCGAGGTGTGGAGAATGAGGTCATTAAAGAAACCTTGTCGGCCTTTGGAGGAGTGAAACACCGTCTTCAATATGTGGATGAGATTCAAGGTGTCAAATTCTACAATGATAGCAAATCGACTAATATTCTAGCAACACAAAAAGCTCTTTCTGGTTTTGATAACAGCAAGGTGATCTTGATTGCAGGGGGGCTCGATCGTGGCAATGAATTTGATGAATTGGTGCCTCACATTACTGGTTTAAAGGAAATGGTGATTCTAGGGGAATCAGCTCCTCGAGTGAAACGCGCAGCAGATAAAGCTGGCGTCTCTTATGTTGATGCGGCAGATGTAGCGGATGCTACAAAGAAAGCCTTCGACTTGGCTAGCCCCGGAGATGTTGTGCTACTAAGTCCTGCCAATGCCAGCTGGGATATGTATCCGAATTTTGAAGTGCGTGGGGATGAATTCCTTGCTACAGTAAAAGGGTTGAAATAAGATGAAAAAAATAATGTTTACTGGTGGGGGAACCGTGGGACATGTGACCCTTAATCTCCTCTTGATTCCAAAATTTATCGAAGATGGATGGGAAGTCCATTATATTGGAGACAAAAAAGGAATCGAATACCAAGAGATCAAAAAGTCTGGCTTAGACGTGCGCTTCCATTCAATTGCAACGGGGAAATTGCGCCGCTATTTCTCTTTCCAAAATATGATGGATGTGTTCAAGGTGGCTTGGGGGACGCTCCAGTCCATTGCAATCCTGCTTCGTGTGCGCCCACAAGTTCTCTTCTCAAAAGGAGGATTTGTTTCTGTGCCACCAGTGATCGCAGCCCGACTCACGCGTGTTCCTGTCTATATCCATGAGTCCGATCTTTCTATGGGATTGGCCAATAAAATTGCTTATAAATTTGCTACCAAGATGTACACGACTTTTGAGCAAGCACATGGTTTGACAAAGAGTGAGCATATCGGTGCGGTAACCAAGGTTACAGATCATATTCCGCCAACTTCAGAAGTTTTAGAAGAAAAAACAAAAGGTTTCCGAAAAGACTTGCCGACCCTTCTCTTTGTCGGAGGATCAGCTGGTGCGCGTGTCTTTAATGAATTTGTGACAGAGCATCAAGCAGAGCTCTTGCACCACTACAATATCATCAATTTGACGGGCGATTCAACATTGAATCAGGCTGAGGGTGGCTTGTATCGAGTGGATTATGTAACCGATCAGTATTTGCCCATGCTCCAGAAGGCTGATTTAGTGGTGACTAGAGGTGGAGCCAATACCTTATTTGAACTCTTAGCCATGAACAAACTCCACCTGATCGTACCGCTAGGAAAAGAAGCCAGCCGTGGCGATCAGATTGAAAATGCCCAATATTTTGTGGATAAAGGTTATGCAGAGCAATTGCAGGAAGATCAATTGACGCTCGAAACCTTTAATGAAACCATTCAAGAAATGTTGAAGCAAAGCCAAGTCTACCACCAAGCAATGGAAAAATCGACAGAACTCCTTTCACTAGACGATTTTTATGGCCTGCTTCAAAAAGATATCAGTAAGGGAAAAGATGACGGACGACAATAAAAAAACGCCAACGGATGACAAAATTACAGAATTGTCAGCCTGGCAAAAAAGAAACAAAGAATATTTAGAAAAAAAAGCGCTTGAAAAAGCGGAAGAAGCTGAAAAAGAGGAAACTGAAAGCGAAGAAACAAAAGAAGACGAAGACCTTTCAGAAAAAGAAACAACTTCTGTCTCAGAGGAAGAATCTGAAGAAATAGAAGAGCCTGAAGAGGAAGATGAATCTGAGGCCGAAGAGGATTCAGAAGCAGATGGAGAAAGTTCAGAAGGAGAAGAGGATGATCCGGCTATAGAGGAGCTAGATCCTTCAGAGAAGCAAGAGAAAAAGCCTTCATTTTTTAAAGGCTTGAAGACGAAAAAACCAAAGAAGGAACCGACAGTGGCAAAACGCCACATCTATCGTGCCCTTCCGGTTATCGGAATCAGCTCGATTGTCGCCCTTCTCTCGATCTACTTTTTAAGCCCCTTGTCCACACAGAAAGTAATTGAATTTTCAGGGAACAAAGCGGTTGATCAGCAACTCTTGTATGAAAAAAGTCGCATTAAGGAAGAAGATTATACTCTGACGACCTTCCTTCATAAATCGGTCTATGAACAAAATATGAAAACGGCTAGTCCGTGGATCAAAGAAGTGCACATGCATTATCAATTCCCAGTGACCTTTAAAGTCAATGTCGTGGAACACAAAGTAGTTGCTTATTATGTGACCGGAGAAGACCACTATCCAGTATTAGAAAATGGAGAAGTCGTTGAGACAGTAACTCCAGCTTCGGAATTGCCGTCCTCCTATATTAGTTTAAAATTCTCAGATCGAGAATTAGTTAGACAATTTGTCCAAGAAATGAAGTCTATTTCTTCTTCCATTACGGATAAAATTGTTTCGGTAGATCTGACTCCGAGCAAGGTCACCAAGGATCTGGTGACCATCACTATGAAAAACGATAATAAAATCTTGGTGCCTGTTTCCCAAATTACCCGCAAACTTCCTTACTATAAGGCGATCAGTAAGCAATTAGACGATGATTCGACTATCGATATGGAGGCTGGAGTATTCAGCTATAGTGAACAATCCATCGCAGATGCCAAAGAACAGGCTGAAAAAGAAAAGGCTGAAAGTACAGAAAATCAGGATGAACATTCTGAGGAAGCAAGCCAAGAACAGAATCCAGAAGGAGAGAATTCTTCTGGGAATGAGTAAAGCCCATAAATTATCTCAAATAATTGAAGAAAAAATGTCCATTTTAGGCTTCTTTGTGATATAATGAAGTTTGGATAGTTCCAACTAAAAGGGCTATAAATAGATGTAAAGTGAAAACAAATAAAGAGAGAGGACTGGTGTAATGGCTAGAGACGGCTTTTTTACAGGTTTAGATATCGGTACTAGTTCAATAAAAGTATTGGTGGCAGAACATGTCAATGGAGAAATGAATGTAATTGGAGTCAGCAATGCAAAAAGTGCTGGCGTCAAAGATGGAATTATAGTAGATATCGAAGCTGCTTCAAATGCAATTAAAAATGCAATCAGCCAAGCTGAAGAAAAAGCAGGGATTTCAATCAATCTAGTCAATGTTGGGTTGCCTGCAAACTTACTACAAATCGAAGCAACTCAAGGAATGATTCCAGTCACAAGTGATTCAAAAGAAATCACAGATGCAGATGTTGAAAATGTTGTCAAATCTGCACTCACAAAAAGTATGACACCGGATCGTGAAGTAATCACCTTCATTCCTGAAGAATTCACGGTAGATGGATTCCAAGGAATCCGCGATCCACGCGGAATGATGGGAATTCGACTTGAAATGCGTGGCCTTCTTTATACAGGACCTCGTACAATCTTGCACAATTTGCGTAAAACCGTTGAACGTGCAGGCTTACAAGTTGAAAACATCATCATTTCACCGCTTGCGATGATCAAAACAGTCTTGAATGAAGGCGAACGTGAATTCGGAGCAACGGTGATCGATATGGGTGGTGGCCAAACAACGGTGGCATCTGTTCGTAGCCAAGAACTTCAATTTACAAATATCTACCAAGAAGGTGGCGATTATGTTACCAAAGATATTTCTAAAGTATTGAAAACTTCTCAAAAATTGGCAGAAGGCTTGAAGTTCAACTATGGTGAAGCCTATGTGCCATCTGCTGGAAACGAAGTCTTCCATGTAGAAGTCATCGGTGAAGTAGAGCCAGTTGAAGTGACTGAGAAGTACTTAGCTGAAATCATTTCAGCACGTATTAAACACATCTTTGAGCAAATCAAACAAGACCTTGAGAGAAGACATTTGTTGGATCTTCCTGGTGGTATTGTGATTATCGGTGGAGGTGCGATCCTTCCTGGTGTTGAAGAATTGGCTCAAGAAGTCTTTGGTGTAAATGTGAAATTGTTTGTTCCAAATCAAATTGGAATTCGCAATCCAGCTTTTGCCCATGTAATTAGCTTGTCTGAATATGCAGGCAATTTGACAGATGTGGATATTATTGCTCAAGCTGCGGTTCATGGAGACGAGGTCTTGCGTCAACAACCGATTCAATTTGATCGTCCAGTGCAACCACAAGTACAACCACAACCTGCTGCTCCAGCACAACCGGTAGTACCTGCATACAATGCTGAGAAGATTGAATCTCCAGTGGATGCTCAAGAAATTCCAGCAGCAAGCAATGATAGCAAACAAGAACCAAAAACTACATTCACAGACCGAATGAAAAATTTGATCGGTAATATGTTTGATTAAGGAGTGTAAGTATTTATGACATTTTCATTTGACACAGCAGCGGCACAAGGTGCAGTAATTAAAGTAATCGGTGTCGGTGGCGGTGGCGGTAACGCCATCAATCGTATGATTGACGAAGGCGTTGCCGGTGTAGAATTCATCGCAGCTAATACAGATGTTCAAGCACTTTCAAGTGCAAAAGCTGAAACAGTTATCCAATTGGGTCCAAAATTGACTCGTGGATTGGGTGCTGGAGGTCAACCTGAAGTTGGTCGTAAGGCAGCTGAAGAAAGCGAAGAAGTGTTAACAGAAGCTTTGCAAGGTGCAGACATGGTCTTCATCACTGCAGGGATGGGTGGAGGATCTGGTACAGGTGCTGCACCAGTCATCGCTCGTATTGCAAAAGCAGTAGGTGCTTTGACAGTAGCCGTTGTCACTCGTCCATTCGGGTTTGAAGGTTCAAAACGTGGCAACTTCGCTATTGAAGGGATCAACGAACTTCGCGAACATGTAGATACCTTGTTGATTATTTCTAATAACAACTTGCTTGAAATTGTAGACAAGAAGACACCACTTCTTGAAGCTTTGAGTGAAGCAGATAACGTTCTTCGTCAAGGTGTTCAAGGGATCACTGACTTGATCACAAGTCCTGGATTGATCAACCTTGACTTTGCAGACGTGAAGACTGTTATGGAAAACAAAGGAAATGCCCTCATGGGTATTGGTGTTGGTAGCGGTGAAGAACGCGTTATCGAAGCGGCTCGTAAAGCCATTTACTCTCCGCTTCTTGAAACTACAATTGATGGTGCAGAAGACGTGATCGTCAACGTAACAGGTGGTTTGGATATGACTTTGATCGAAGCTGAAGAAGCTTCAGAAATTGTAAACCAAGCTGCAGGTCACGGAGTGAACATCTGGTTGGGTACATCTATTGATGAATCTCTTAAAGATGAAATCCGCGTGACGGTTGTTGCAACTGGTGTCCGTCAAGACAAGGTAGAACGCGTTAGCGGCATTGCTTCCTCACAACGTCCTTATAAAACAGGACCACGTGAACAACGCCCACAAGCTGCACCATTTGACCGTGAATTTGATTTGAAACAAGATGTTGAATTGCCAACAACTCCAAGTCGTCCAGCGGTAGAACCAAACCGTGGCTCAGCCTTTGGTGATTGGGATATTCGTCGTGAGAATATCGTTCGCCAAACTGAACCAACATCAACACATCAAGTTGATCGTTACGTAGATTCATCTTCAGATGATGATGAATTGGAAACACCACCATTCTTCCGGAATCGTTAATCATGAATCTGGTAAAGAATGCTGATCTTGTTCGGCAACAAGTAGAAACAGCAAGAAACAAAGCTAACCGTCAAGATCAAGTAAATGTGATAGCTGTCACCAAGTATGTGGATGTTGCCACAACAGAAGCACTGGTGAAAACAGGTATCCAACATATCGGTGAAAATCGTGTCGATAAATTCCTAGAAAAGTATCAAGCTCTAAAAGAGTATGACCTCACTTGGCACTTGATTGGGAGCCTCCAACGGCGGAAAGTAAAAGACGTGATCAATCTTGTCGATTACTTTCATGCCTTGGATTCGGTGAAGCTAGCTCAAGAAATTCAAAAGCGAGCAGAACACCCAATCAAGTGTTTCCTCCAAGTGAATATTTCTGGTGAAGAAAGTAAGCATGGATTTGCACCCGATGAACTGGATGATGTTTTAGCGGATATCGCACAGCTGGACAAAATTGAAATTGTTGGTTTAATGACGATGGCTCCTTTTGAGGCTAGTCAAGAAGAGTTGCAGGATATTTTTTCAAAAACTCACCAACTTCAGAAACAACTAGAAAAGAAACAATTAAAAAATATGCCTTTTTCAGAACTAAGTATGGGTATGAGTCGTGACTTTGAAGTAGCCATTGCGAACGGAGCGACTTATGTTAGAATTGGGACATCATTTTTTAAATAGGAAAGAACTATGTCATTAAAAGATAAATTTAACAACTTTATTGACTACTTCACAGAAGACGGTGAAGAAGTAGAAGTTCGCGAGGCAAAAGCAGCTGGGGCGGAAACTCAACCAGTTCCACAGCCACAGCCGACTCCTCAAGTGACTTCTCCACGTCCACAGATTAGTCAAAGAGAACCAGTAAAACCAAAACCGACTCCTGTCGCACCTGTTACGACTCCAGTGTCTACAGCGGCAGTGAAGGAACCTGTTTCAACAACGAAAAATACATCTGAAAATATTACTCGCTTGCATGAACGTCAACGTGAATTGGCTGCTAATCGTGCGAATACAGATGAAAAGATTACCATTGATGTACGCTATCCCCGCAAATACGAGGAAGCGACTGAAATTGTTGATCTATTACTATCTAATGAGAGTATCTTGATTGACTTCCAATATATGACAGAAGTACAAGCACGTCGTTGTTTAGATTATTTGGATGGGGCTCGTTATGTTTTAGCAGGAAATCTTCGTCGTGTTGCAAGTACCATGTACTTGTTGACTCCAATTAATGTAGTTGTTAACATTGAAGATATCCGCCTTCCAAATGATGTGGAAGTGACAGAATTTGACTATGATATGAAACGTAATCGTTAAGATGGTTATCTTTCAATACTTATCAAATATCATTCAAATCTATTCCATCATTCTTGTCATCTATGCCTTACTATCTTGGTTCCCTGGGGCACCTCAGAGTACTCTTGGACAAATGGTTCACCGCCTAGTTGAACCATTTTTGAGCCTTTTTAGAAAGTTACCATTGCAGTTTGGGGGCTTGGATTTTACAGTTCTGGTAGCACTTTTGGTCTTGAACTTGATGAATCAGTTGTTAGCCCGCTTGTTCCTACTTTTGATTGGATAGAATACGATGGGACAGACAGAGATTTACCAACATTTCAATCGCGAAGATCACGAATTCATTGATCGCTGTATTGAATTGTCTGAAAGAGTGGTGGAACGCTATTCTGTTGAGGTGACGGGTTTTTTAAACCCTCATCAGGTCACTATTTTACGAAATGTCGCGGCAAGCTACCAATTACAGGTCTTTGCTTCCAGTGATGAGCAGAAAATGGAGTATGCCAAGGTTATTGTTGCTCCAGATTATTACCAATTAGATCCAAGTGACTTTGATCTGGCCCTATTAGAAATGGTCTATGCTTCAAAATTTCATCACTTGACTCATTCCCAGGTACTGGGAACCATTGTTCACCAATTGGGTGTGGAGCGCAAGTCCTTTGGAGATATTCTGACGAGTGATGGAAAGATCCAAGTATTTGTTGAACAGCGTTTTGTTCACTATTTCATGGATCACATCCAGAAAATTTCTCGGGTACCTGTTAAGCTGAGGGAAGTTCCTCTATCTGAACAAATGATTGTAGAGGAAGAAAGCCAGCAGCGAGATATTCTCGTGTCGAGTTATCGGTTAGATAAGGTGATTGCTGGGACCTTCAAGCTTTCGCGCTCACAAGCTAGTCAGTTGATTAGTTCTGGTCTAGTGAAAGTTAACTATGCGACGACTTCCAATGTTAGCTATGCTGTAGGTCTGAATGATTTAGTCAGTGTTCGACGCTTTGGGCGTCTTAAAATTGTTTCTGAAAATGGTATTTCAAAGAGTGGAAAATATAAAGTAACTGTTGAAGTACTCTTAAGTAAAAAATGAGGAGGAGTTATGGCTCTTACTGCTTTAGAAATTAAAGATAAAACTTTTGGCGTTAAATTTAGAGGGTATGATGCGAACGAAGTAGAAGAATTTCTAGATATCGTTGTTCGCGATTATGAAGATCTTGTTCGTTTAAATCATGATCAAGAAGCAAAAATTCAAGCTCTTGAAGAACGCTTAAACTATTTTGATGAAATGAAAGATTCATTGAGTCAATCTGTTTTGATTGCACAAGATACTGCTGAACGTGTCAAACAAGCAGCTAACGAACGTTCTGAAAATATTGTTCGTCAAGCTGAACAAGATGCACAGCACTTAGTGGATGAAGCAAAACAAAAAGCAAATGAAATCCTTCGTCATGCAACGGATAATGCCAAGAAGGTTGCCGTTGAAACAGAGGAATTGAAGAATAAGACACGCGTCTTCCATCAACGTTTGAAATCAACAATCGAAAGCCAATTGAGCATTATCGATACACCTGAATGGGATGAAATTCTTCGTCCAACAGCTATGTACATTCAAACAAGTGATGAAGCTTTCCGTGAAATTGTGGAGAAAGCTTTGGGTGAATCAGTTCACCATCATCATGCAGAAGATGATAACATTGATTTGACTCGTCAATTCTCTCCAGCTGAAATCGAAGAATTGCAAAAACGCATCGAAGCTGCTAATTTAGAATTGGGTGCAACACAAGCGTTTGAAGGTTTGAATGAAAAAGTTCAATCCGCTTTAGAAGAAGCAGAGCACGCTCGTCATGAAAATGAGGAAGTCTTTGAGGTTGAGGAAACTATTCAACCTGAAGATGATGCAAATCGTGAATCTGTCAATATTTTATAATTTTGTAAAAACAGGTCCATTAATGATAGGTCTAGCGAGCAGATGATAGTGGAAGATCTGCACTCTCTCTTAATGGATGATCCTTTTACAGTATTCGTTCTGAACCCTTGAGTAAGAACGGACGTTTCCCTCGTTACGGGATGAGAGGAGAAAGTCGTTTGCGACTTCTCGAACAAAGGTGGTACCACGAGCAATCGTCCTTTTTAGGATGCTCGTGTTTTTTTATAGCTTTTTAAATCAATAAGGAGACACAATGAAACTCAAAGAAACATTGAATCTTGGAAAAACAGCTTTTCCAATGCGGGCTGGGCTTCCAACGAAGGAACCAGTTTGGCAAAAAGAATGGGAAGATGCAAAATTGTATCAACGCCGTCAAGAGTTGAATGAAGGGAAACCGCATTTTACGCTTCATGATGGCCCTCCCTATGCCAACGGAAATATTCACGTAGGGCATGCCATGAACAAGATCTCAAAAGATATCATCGTTCGTTCTAAGTCTATGTCAGGATTTTACGCTCCTTATATTCCAGGTTGGGATACCCATGGTTTGCCAATTGAGCAAGTCTTAGCCAAACAAGGTGTGAAACGTAAAGAAATGGATTTGGTTGAGTACTTGAAACTCTGCCGTGAATATGCGCTTTCTCAAGTAGATAAACAACGCGAAGACTTTAAACGCTTAGGTGTTTCAGGTGATTGGGATCATCCTTATGTAACCTTGACGCCTGACTATGAAGCAGCGCAAATTCGCGTCTTTGGTGAAATGGCCAATAAAGGCTATATCTACCGTGGAGCTAAGCCAGTTTACTGGTCTTGGTCTTCTGAATCAGCCCTCGCTGAAGCAGAGATTGAATACCATGATTTGGTATCAACGTCTCTTTATTATGCGAACAAGGTTAAAGATGGTAAGGGTATCCTAGATACAGACACTTACATCGTTGTCTGGACAACAACTCCATTTACGGTTACAGCTTCTCGTGGATTGACGGTAGGAGCAGAGTTTGATTATGTCGTAGTGAAACCTGCTGGATCTGACCGCAAGTATGTCGTAGCATCTGAGCTCTTGCCAAGTCTTTCTGAAAAATTCGGTTGGGAAAATGCTGAAGTCCTTGCGACTTACCAAGGAAAAGAATTGAACCATATCGTTACAGAACACCCATGGGATCCTGAAGTGGATGAATTGGTGATCCTTGGTGAGCATGTAACCCTTGATTCAGGTACTGGTATCGTCCATACCGCTCCTGGTTTTGGTGAGGATGACTACAATGTAGGGATTGCCAATGGCCTCGAAGTTGCTGTTACTGTTAACGAACGAGGAATCATGATGGAGAATGCTGGCCCTGACTTTGCAGGTCAGTTCTATGACAAGGTTGTTCCAACGGTTATCGAAAAACTTGGTGATTTGCTCCTTGCTCAAGAAGAAATCTCTCACTCCTACCCATTTGACTGGCGGACGAAAAAACCAATCATCTGGCGTGCAGTGCCACAGTGGTTTGCTTCTGTATCAAAATTCCGTCAAGATATCTTGGACGAAATTGAAAAAGTGAAATTCCACTCAGAATGGGGGAAAGTGCGTCTTTATAACATGATTCGTGACCGTGGTGACTGGGTCATCTCTCGTCAACGTGCCTGGGGTGTGCCTCTTCCAATCTTCTATGCAGAAGACGGAACACCAATCATGACAGCTGAAACCATCGAACATGTGGCTCAACTCTTTGAAGAGCATGGTTCTATCATCTGGTGGCAGCGTGAAGCGAAAGAACTCTTGCCAGAAGGATTTACGCATCCAGGTTCACCAAATGGCGAATTTACAAAAGAAACAGATATCATGGACGTCTGGTTTGACTCAGGTTCATCATGGAATGGGGTTGTAGTGAATCGTCCAGAACTCAAATACCCAGCTGATCTTTACCTTGAAGGTTCAGACCAGTACCGTGGTTGGTTCAACTCATCTCTTATCACATCTGTGGCGAACCATGGTGTCGCACCATACAAACAAATCTTGTCTCAAGGTTTTGCTTTGGATGGGAAAGGTGAGAAGATGTCTAAATCTCTTGGAAATACCATTGCTCCAAGCGATGTTGAAAAGCAATTTGGTGCCGAAATCTTGCGTCTCTGGGTAACTAGTGTAGATTCAAGCAATGACGTGCGTATCTCAATGGATATCTTGAGCCAAGTGTCTGAGACTTACCGTAAGATCCGGAATACTCTTCGTTTCTTGATTGCCAACACTTCTGACTTTAATCCAGCTGAGGATGCAGTTGCTTATGACGAGCTTCGTTCAGTGGACAAGTACATGACCATTCGCTTTAACCAGCTTGTCAAGACCATTCGTGATGCTTATGAAAACTTTGAGTTCTTGACGATCTACAAGGCGCTTGTTAACTTTATCAACGTTGACTTGTCAGCCTTCTACCTGGATTTTGCCAAGGATGTTGTTTACATCGAAGGAGCTAAATCCCTCGAACGCCGTCAAATGCAAACGGTCTTCTATGACATCCTTGTGAAAATCACCAAACTCTTGACACCAATCCTTCCTCACACTGCTGAAGAAATCTGGTCATATCTTGAGTTTGAAGCCGAAGATTTTGTTCAATTGTCAGAATTACCAGAAGCAGAAACGTTTGCCAACCAAGAAGAAATCTTGGATACATGGTCAGCCTTCATGGACTTCCGTGGTCAAGCGCAAAAAGCCTTGGAAGAAGCGCGGAATGAAAAAGTGATCGGTAAATCACTCGAAGCTCATTTGACAGTTTATCCAAATGAAGTTGTGAAAACACTTCTTGGAGCTGTTGATAGCAATGTTGCCCAACTCTTGATTGTTTCTGAATTGACTATCGCAGAAGGCCCAGCTCCAGAAGGTGCAGTGACCTTTGAAGATGTAGCCTTCACGGTTGAACGTGCCGCTGGTGAAGTTTGTGACCGTTGCCGTCGCATCGATCCAACAACGGCTGAACGTCACTACCACGCAACCATCTGTGATCACTGTGCAAACATCGTCGAAGAGAACTTTGCGGATGCAGTCGCAGAAGGATTTGAAGCTAAATAAAAGCCATTAAAAGAAGTTCCATAAAGGAACTTCTTTTTTAATGGCTAGAATAGTGTAGAGATTTATGTATTAGGGAAAGAAAAAAGTAAGGCAAATTGGCCTTACTTAGTAATTGGAAAGGAAATTTCAATTAGTTTATCGGAGTAGAGGGTTTTAATAGCGGATTGGTCAATGATTTGAAGATCAATCTTACGTTTTAAAAAGAACTCACGAATTTTTTCTACTTCAGTTTCACGAATAGCTCGGTGTTTGTTACTGATCAATAATTCATAGTGTGTTGGGGCCTGTGTAAAAACGACATCAGTATTGCCCGCGGAATAAACCTCGACAAGCAAGGCGTCAGTGCTGGCAAGTTGGCTTTTGACCAGTGCAGCATGACTATTTGTGGTATTAATGAGCTTCATATGAGTTCCTCCTAACCTCTATCTTCATTTATTATAGCACTTTTTTATTTTTTGTGAAAGAATTCCTTTATTTTTTGTGGGTATTTTTCCACTGTTCAATGCCCCATTTATGACTGCCACGTTTGAGTTTTTCAATAGCTTCATCTACAGGAAACCAAGCAAGATTGTTAAAATCTTCCAGTGGTTTTTGAGCCTCTGTATAGTCTAGCACTTCATAAATATAGGCAGGATTGTAGTAGTAGGTGTCGCGATGACTGGAATAGAAATACTCATCTGCTTGGCCATAGTATTGCCCTAAAACAGCGGTAAAGCCTAATTCTTCGATCAGTTCCCGTTTCAGAGCTTGTAAGTGATCTTCACCTGCCTCAATTTCCCCGCCAGGCAAGAACCAAGCCCCATTTGGAGCTTGAACGAGGATGATCTGATCCTTGTCCTTATTGGGAATAACAGCGTAGACACCATAGCGATTGACGTAGGTCACATCTTGTTTCTTTTCACCAAAACTTGGAATGGTCATGGTTTTCTCTTTTCTTATTTTTTCATCATTATATCATATTTTTTAGCAAAAATCTGGAGGGAAAAAAGAAAGAGACTGGGACAAAAGTCCTAGCCTCTCAATTGTTTTTGGATTGTCGAGCAAGACGCAGTGGTTGAGTGGGCTCTACTACGCTGATTTCATCAGCTTTTACAGCCCTACTCAACTGTGCGGAGGTGGGACGACGAAATCGAATTCTAACGAATTACCGATTTCTGTCCCACTCTCTGAATGTACATTTACTGATTATGATTCTGACTTCTTTTCAGCCGTCTTGTGAACAGCTTTGATACTAATATTCCCATTGCTGGTCATGACGGCTTTGAGTTGTTTCTCACTTGGATGTTCCAGGTAATAATCGGTAATGGCATCTTCGATATGGTCTTGGATGGTACGACGGAGTGGGCGGGCCCCCATTTTTGGATCGTATCCCAGATCGACCAATTTTTCTTTGACCTTCTCTGACACATCCAGATGAATCTCATTTTGTGCGAGACGTTGATTGACTTCATCGAGCATGAGGGTAACGATTTGGAGAAGGTTTTCTTTTGATAGAGGTTGAAATTCAATGATGCCATCAAAACGGTTCATGAATTCAGGGCTAAAGAAGTTACCGAGTTCTCCAAGTACAGAGTTGGTTCGACCTTCGCGAGCAGCTCCAAAACCAACATTGGCCTCAGCTTTACCGGTTCCAGCATTAGAGGTCATGATGATAATGGTATCTTTGAAGCTGACGGTACGGCCTTGACCATCTGTCAAACGGCCATCATCCAAGACTTGCAAGAACATGTGCATGACATCTGGATGGGCTTTTTCCACTTCATCCAACAACACGAGGGAGTATGGATTGCGACGAACCTTTTCCGTTAGTTGTCCAGCTTCATCGTAGCCAACATAGCCCGGAGGAGCTCCGACTAGTTTCGCTACGCTATGTTTTTCCATGTATTCGCTCATATCAAAGCGGATCATATTGTCTGCAGAGCCAAAGAGCTCGATCGCCAATTGTTTAGACAATTCGGTCTTCCCGACACCGGTTGGTCCGACAAAGAGGAAGCTTCCGATTGGACGGTTAGGCGATCCTAGGCCGACACGATTGCGTCGAATGGCTTTCGCAATTTTATCAACAGCATCATCTTGACCGATCACATGGGCTTTCAAATCAGAAGCCAGATTGATCAATTGAGACTGTTCTTTTTCTTTCAAATCACCAACAGGAATATTGGTCTTTTGTTCAACGATGTGTTCAATAGTTTTTTCGCTGATGACAGGGGTTTCCTGATCGGTGACATGTTGACCTTGCATTTCCTTGTATTTCGCGATTTGGTCGCGGAAGTAGGCTGCTTTTTCAAAGTCTTCTTCGCGTGTCGCTTGGGCTTTGAGGTTTTCCGCTTCAATCAAGCGCTGGTCGATCACTTTTGGATCCACAAAGTTTAGGGTCAGGTTCATCTTAGATCCCGCTTCATCCAACAAATCAATGGCCTTGTCTGGCAGGAAGCGATCTTGGATGTAGCGGTTTGAAAGAATAGCTGCCGCTTCGATGGCCCCGTCTGTATAGTGGACGTGGTGGTAGTCTTCGTATTTTTTCTGGATGCCCTTGAGGATGGTGATGGTTTCTTCAACCGTTGGCTCATCGACCTTAACGGGCTGCATCCGACGTTCCAAGGCTGCATCTTTTTCAATGATACGGTATTCATTGAGGGTAGTAGCACCGACTAATTGGAGTTCTCCACGCGCCAAGGCTGGTTTGAGGATATTTCCAGCGTCCATATTGCCCTCACCAGCTGATCCTGCGCCAACAATTTCATGGATTTCGTCGATGAACAGAATCACATCTTCACGTTGACGAATTTCATCCATTAATTTTTGCATGCGTTCTTCGAATTGACCACGGATGCCTGTGCCCTGAACGAGGCTGACGACGTCTAGGCGGATGACTTCTTTTCCTTGCAATTTATGTGGAACGTCGCCATCGACGATTTTTTGAGCCAGGCCTTCCACTACGGCAGTTTTTCCGACCCCAGGCTCTCCAATCAGAACCGGATTGTTCTTGGTTCGACGGTTGAGGATTTCGATGACACGGATAATCTCCTCGTCACGGCCAATGACAGGGTCAATATCCCCTTTGCGGGCAATTTCTGTGACATTGATGCCGAACTCTTCTAACAGTCCTTTTGGCTTTTGAGGGCGTGCTTGACGAGGGTCTTGACCACCACCACGGTTATTGTTTTGGCCGTAGCCGCCACCTCCATAACTGCCTCCGGATTGAGTTGGAGGGGTTTGAGGTTCTTGCGGACTTTGGAAGTTTCCAAGGTTATTGAAGAAATCTTCAAAAGGATCTCCAGTGAGTTGGCTCCGTTGGGTCATGCCTTTCAAGAAGCTGTTATTTGGGTCTGTTTTCATAATTTTATAGCAATTTTGACAGAGGTCTACTTGCTGCTGACGTCCATTTACATTTGTATATAAATGGATGGTTGATTCATTTATTTTACAATTTTGACAAAGCATATACATACCTCACAGTAGGTTTTTAATGGTTTTCCATCAAGAGACAAGCCTATTTTTAAAAGGTCAAAAATAGTCAAAGATTTATAGTTTCATTATATCAGTATTCTAGAAGTTTGCAAGAATTTGCTACGGAATGTCGCTAAGGATTGAAGAAAAAGCAAATCAATGGAAAAATGTGAATTTTTATTGGAAGAGCTTTCTCTTTTATGATAAAATAGGAGAGTAGAAAGTAAAGAGGAGAAATAAAATGGAATCACATTTAGTACGGATTATCAACCGTTTGGAGACGATGACAAAAGACGGTGGAAACTTGAAACGTAATTTTGAACGTGACGGTGTTGTTGTCGCTGAAGTAGCCTACAACCACAATGAAGAAGAAGGTTCAACCTTTACACTTCGTGATGTTGAAGCGCGTGAAACCTATACATTTGATAGCATTGATTTAATTGCAATGGAAATTTATGAATTGCTTTACTAAGCAGCTGTGTGGATGAGTTTGGGGTGGTCTCAAGCTCATTTTTTGTCCATCTGGCTATAGTTTTCGTCTATAAGAAATTCTAATTAGGAACAGTTAGGTTTGAGAGTTGAAATCTGCTATAATAGAGAGGACTATTTTCATTACTTGACTAGAAAGAGAATTGACATGACGACAATCATTGATGGGAAGGCGCTCGCTACAAAATTACAGGGTGAGATTGCGGAGAAAACAGCACGATTAAAAGAAGAGACAGGAGTTGTGCCTGGCCTCGTTGTCATCGTAGTAGGAGATAATCCAGCTAGCAAAATCTATGTAAGAAATAAAGAGCGTTCTGCTATTGCGGCAGGCTTTCGGAGTGAAGTGAGACGACTTCCTGAAAGCATTAGCCAAGCTGAATTATTAGAAGTGATCGAACACTACAATCAAGATCCCCTTTGGCATGGGATTTTGGTGCAGTTACCACTGCCTAAGCATATCGATGCGGATGCAGTCCTTTTAGCGATTGATCCGACAAAAGATGTGGATGGTTTTCATCCATTGAATATGGGACGCTTGTGGGCTGGAAATCCTCTCATGGTGCCTTCAACTCCCGCTGGGATCATGGAGATGTTCAAAGAGTACGGGATTGATCTAGAAGGGAAGCGAGCAGTCGTGATTGGTCGTTCCAATATCGTTGGAAAACCAATGGCGCAGTTGCTCCTCGCCAAAAATGCGACGGTAACCTTGACCCATTCTCGGACCCATCATCTGCCTAAAATTGCTAGAAGAGCAGATATCTTGGTTGTTGCGATCGGTCGTGCGAAATTTGTAACAGCAGACTTCGTGAAAGAAGGCGCCGTTGTTATTGACGTCGGAATGAATCGCGATGAGAATGGCAAATTGTGTGGGGATGTCGATTTTGACTCCGTTGCCCCTTTGGCCAGTCATATTACTCCGGTACCAGGAGGGGTTGGGCCTATGACCGTCACCATGCTGATGGAGCAGACCTACGAAGCAGCTGTTCGTGCCTTAAAAAAATGAAAGTGTGAACAAGATGAAGTTTGTATTTGATTTAGATGGAACCCTGTCATTCGATGGTGTCACAATCGATGATGAAATCAAACAGGTCTTATTGAGAGCAGAAGAATTTGGCCATGAAGTCGCCTTTGCTTCTGCACGTTCTTACCGGGACTGCTTGGGCCTTTTAGGGGACCCATTGAGTCAGCAACTCGTGATTGGTTTAAATGGTGGATTGGCCTATCGTCAGGGGCAATTGGTATATGAGGACCAATTGGACAAGGATGTGTATCGGGAAGTCCTTGGCTTTTGCCGCCATTACAATCTACCATTTTTTGTGGATGATACCTTTGATTATAGCGGACAGATTTTGGAAAAGATTCCTTTTGTTGCTAATGTAGATCCCCTCAAGAAAGCCCAATATCGTTCATTAGAGGAGCTGACAGATCCGATTAAGGTCGTGATCTATATGGGTGGCCATGAGGAGCTCGTGGATGAGATCATCGAGCGGATCGAAAAGACAGATAAGGCCCATATCCGCTATCATGCGCATGAAAAATGCATCTATCTCAATCCAGCAGACACGCATAAAGCGACAACCGTAGAAGAACTCTGTGGAGAGAATTTCGTGGCTTTTGGCAATGATCAAAATGATATCGAGCTCTTTGAAAAAGCTCTTTATGCAGTTCAGATTGGTGATTTTCCAGCCCTTCAGCCTTATGCGGATGATCAATTGGTAGCCAAACAAAATCAACCACAAGCTGTGGCTGCTAAGATCTTGCAAGTCTTTGCAGAATTCAGAGGAAAATAAAAGATGGAGGGGGAGTCGTGGCTTCTCCTTTTTCACTAGAAATGAGGAAGGTATGAGAACAGTTCAGAAAGAAGAGATCCAGCGTGTCATTGCAAAGCGAGAGTCGAATTCTTATAAGGGCGATTTTGGTCGCCTGCTCTTGATTGGGGGGACTTACCCCTATGGGGGAGCCATCATTATGGCGGCGCTTGCTGCGGTTCACAGTGGTGCGGGTCTGGTCACTGTTGCAACCGATCCTGATAATCTGACGGCCCTTCATAGCCATCTTCCTGAAGCCATGGGCTTTGATTTGGCAGATCACGAACTCCTTTGTGAGCAACTCCAAAAAGCCAGCGTAATTCTCGTAGGACCGGGCTTAAAGGAAGCAAGAGAAAACCAAGCAATCTTGCACATGATTTTTGAGCAAGTCTCTAGCCAGCAGGTCTTGATATTAGATGGCGGAGCTATTAGTCTTTTTGCAGCCTCTCAGTTTGACCTGCCAGAGGCTCAGTTGGTCTTTACCCCCCATCAAAAAGAATGGGAAAAACTGTCAGGGCTTGATCTAGCAAGCCAGATAGAAGGCAAGAGTCGAAGAGCAGTACAGAACTTTCCTCAAGGGACTGTCATTGTAGAAAAAGGGCCTCACACCCGCATTTGGACAAGTGGGCAAGATGAGGGCTATCAGCTAGATGTTGGTGGTCCCTATCAAGCCACAGGTGGAATGGGGGATACCTTGGCAGGGATGATCGCAGGATTTGCGGGTCAATTCCCACAGGTCAGTCTCTATGAGCGTGTGGTGGTTGCGACCTATCTCCATTCAGCCATTGCAGAAGACTTGAGCAAGGAGGTTTATGTGGTTCTACCGACGACTATCAGCCAAGAAATCCCCAAATGGATGAAGAAGTGGAGTGACAATTTAAACGAAAATGTTGAAAATGAAACGTTTTCATGATAGTATGGATGAAAGGAGGTGAGAAAATGAATGAGCAAAAAAAATCGATTACGATGAAAGATGTTGCCGCAGAAGCTGGTGTCAGTGTTGGAACAGTCTCTCGTGTCATCAATAATGAAAAAGGCATTAAAGAGGTGACATTAAAAAAAGTTCAACAAGCGATTGAAAAATTGTCTTATGTGCCAGATGAATATGCGAGAGGCTTAAAAACGAATCGTAGTAATATTATCGCTTTACTCATTCCAACTATATGGCATCCTTTCTTTTCTGAATTTGCTTATCATGTTGAAAAAGCACTATTAAAAAATCAATATAAATTATTAATTTGTAATGCGGATAAAGATTCTAAAAATGAGATAGAATACATAAAATTACTTGAGAAAAATAAGGTAGATGGGATCATTGGGATCACCTATTCAGATATTGATAAGTATGTCTCATCAAATTTACCTTTTGTCAGTATTGACCGTCATTTTTCTGAAAATGTCTATTACGTAACTTCTGAAAATTTTCATGGTGGTCAACTAGCTTGTCGCGAATTAGTCAAACGCGATTGTCAAAACCTAGCTTACATTAGTGGTGTGAACAAACATTTGAATGAAACAACGGAACGGGGGAGAGGTTTCAAAGCGGAGGCTAAACAGAAAAATACGAACCTTTATTGTCTTGAAATGCCGGAACCACTGAATCAAGTAGAAGAGCAAATAAGAACCTTTTTTGAAAAGCATCCTCAGATTGATGGGATTTTCACAGTAAATGATTTTATGGCCCTTCGTGTGATAAAAGTTTTAGGGGAGATGGGAAAAATTCCTATAGAAGATTATCAGATTATTGGTTTTGATGGATTAAGACCAGCTTTTGATCAACCTTACTTACTTTCTACAATTGTTCAACAAATAGCTCAGATGGCTCAAGCAGCAGTTGAACTATTGCTTAAATTAATTCGTGAAGAAAAAATAGACCAGAATGTCATTAGTTTACCGGTACATTTTTTTGAAGGAAACACAACAAAAAAATTATAAAAAGTGCTTGACAAATTATGAAAGCGCTGTTATAATTTAGTCATAAAATGAAACGTTTCAAAAAAACTCAGCTATCTTAGTTTGAGTTAAAAAATCAATAAAAAATGAAACGTTTCAAAAAGGAGGACGCTATGCGTAAAGGTATTAAGTTATCTGTAGTTGCAGCACTATCATTAGGATTGCTTGCAGGATGTGGTGGGGGATCAAAATCCAAAACTGCAAGTTCTTCGGACGAAATAAAAGTCTGGGTTCAATTCTCAGATGAAACAGCTGAGGGAAAAGCTTGGCAACAAGTTGTTGATAATTTCAACAAGTCAAAGAAAACCAAATACAAGGTTGTGACAGAATATATTCCACGTAGTGGTAGCGGTGGAGGATATGAAGATAAGGTCAACGCTGCTATTACGACAAATAGTTTACCAGATGTTATTACGCTAGATGGACCAAATACTGCTGCCTATGCAAAATCAAAAGTGATTGCTCCCTTGGATGATTATCTAAAGGACAATGACATGGATGATGTACTGGACAGTATTAAACAACAGGGAACTTATGATGGTAAATTCTATGCGTTTGGTTTTTCTGAATCAAATGTAGGTGTATACTATAACAAGAAGATGTTTAAGGAAGCTGGGATTGATGAAGCGAGTTTGCCAACCCTTGAAAAACCATGGACATGGTCTGAGTTTAATGCTATTGCTAAGAAATTAAAAGATCATTTTAATAAACCAGCAATCGATTTCCGTTTGAATTCAAATGATGAGATGTTACCATATGCTTATATGCCCCTTATTTGGTCAAATGGTGGTTCTGTTGTAAATTCTAAAGGAACAAAAGCTGAAGGTTACTTCAATAGTAAGGAAAGTGTTGAAGCTGTTCAATTTATTCAAAATCTAGTAAAAGAGGATTACACTACAGTTAGTCCTGTTGAAAAAGGATTTGAAACAGGTGAGTATCCGATGGTTCTAAGCGGGTCTTGGACGATTGGGGATCTACAAACAAATTACAAAGATATTGATTTTGGTATTCTTCCTTATCCAGTTTCAGATAAAACGAAGAAATTGGTCTCACCTTCAGGTAGTTGGCAATTAGCTGTTACAACAAAATCTGATAAAAAAGAAGCTGCTGCTGAATTTGTTAAGTTTGCAACAAATACAGAATCTAGTGAAATTATAAGCTTGGGGAACAGTGTTCTTCCAATCAGAAAATCAACAATTAAAAATATTAAGGATAAAGTATCTGAACCATTGCGCTTCTTGATGGAACAAAATGCTGTATCAGCCCATCCTCGTCCTGTTGTAGTAGCTTATCCACAAGTTTCACGCGCTTTCCAACAAGCGATGCAAGATATCAGCTATTATAAAGATAATCCAGATGTACAAAAAGTATTAGATGCTCGTACGAAAGAAATGCAAACAGCAATCGACCAATCTTTAAATAAATAGTTGATATTCAAAAGGTGGAAGGAAAGTTATGAAATGTACCTTCCACCTTATTTTATTTAATGATTTCATCTTAGGAGACGAACAATGAGCGAAACAAAGAAAGTCGAAACAAAAAAGAAAGAACGTCTTAAAGAAAATATTATGGGCTATAGCTTTTTAGCTCCAGCCTTAGTATTACTTTTTATCTTTTTGGTGATACCTGTTGGTATGGTCATCTATTATGCCTTTACAGATTATTACCTATTGACCCCAGAGGACAGAAAATTTGTAGGGTTACAAAATTTCATGCGCTTAGCACAAGATCCGATCTTTATAAAAAGCTTCCTGAATACCTTGAAATTTGTTGTTTGGATTATTCCAGTACAACTTGGTGCGGCTCTCGGGATGGCCTTAATCGTAAATAAGAAACGTAAAGGAAATATGTTCTTTAAGGTAGCATTTTTTGCTCCTGTTGTGATGTCTCTTGTCGTTATCTCTATCCTCTGGTTATACTTGTTAAATCCAAATAATGGTTTGCTCAATGCCCTACTGAACAAAATTGGTATTTCTTCACAACCATTCTTGACAAGTCCAAAACAGGCCATGTATGCAATTGTATTTGTTTCTGCATGGCAAGGTGCAGGCTATCAAATGTTGTTATTCCTTGGAGGAATGCAAAATATTCCACAAGATGTTTATGAGGCAGCAGAGTTGGATGGATTTTCAAAATGGGCTCAATTCAGATACATCACAATGCCTTTATTGAAACCAACTGCCTTATTTGTACTCTTGACGACATTGATTTCAGCATTTAAATTGATTGTGCAACCAATGGTCATGACTCAAGGTGGACCACTAAACTCAACAATTACAATGGTATATTATATTTACCAACAAGGTTTCACAGACCGTCTCGTTGGTTATTCAAGTTCTATTGCCTTAGTATTTACAACATTGATTGGTATGATCAGTCTTGTACAACGGCGAGTTTTGAAGGAGGACGATTAGGATGAAACGTTTAAAACCGACTTCTATTTTAGAATATATTTTATTAATTCTATTAGCAGGCCTCTTTCTATTTCCTATGATCTGGATGGTGGTTTCAGCAATGAAGCCAGAAGCAGATGTGTATAAGAATTTAACAAGTTGGAAAGCTTTCTTACCTAGTTTTAATCCAGCTGATTGGTTTAAACCTTACCAAGAAGTTCTTTCACGTTTTAGTATTCTAACATACTTAGGGAACAGTATTTTTTATGCAGGAACATTTGCACTGGGGTCTATTATAGTAAATGCCTTAGCGGGATTTGCATTTGCAAAAATTAATTTTACAGGTAAAAAAATTCTATTTGGCTTTTTATTGGCATTGTTAATCATTCCGATTGAAACAGTGTTGATTCCTCAATTTACAATTATTAATTCCCTTGGCTTAGTCAATAATCGTTTAGCGGTTATTATTCCTGGATTAGCTAGTGTCTTTAATATCTATCTTTTCCGGAACTTCTTTATTGCCATTCCAGAAGAAATTATCGAATCTGCAAAAATAGATGGTGCAAGTATCCTGCGGATCTTTTTCAAGATTATGTTGCCGATGTCGAAACCAGCAGTTGCAACAGTCGGTGTTCTTTCCTTTATTTCAAGTTGGAATGATTATATCTGGCCGTTGATGGTTTTAACAGATTCTTCAAAATTTTCAATGCAGGTAGCGATTACAACCATTAATACAACTCAACCAGTTTATATCAATCAAGTAATGGCTGTTTTGACAATTTCTACAATTCCACTTATTCTAGTATATATCGTAGCACAAAAATATATTATTCAAGGTTTAGGTGGGTCTGGAACAGGTATTAAGTAGGTGATAAGGATGAAGGAAACTATTCGAAAAGCGAATCAGTATATCGATGAAAATAGGGAGAAGGTTGACCAGCAATATAGAGGATCCTTTCACTTACTACCTCCAATTGGCTGGATGAACGATCCTAATGGCTTTGTTTATTTCCGCGGAGAATACCATTTGTTTTACCAATTCTATCCCTATGATAGTGTTTGGGGGCCCATGCATTGGGGGCATGCCAAATCAAAAGATCTTCTCCATTGGGAAGAACTGCCAGTAGCATTAGCGCCAAGTGAAAGCTATGATAAGGATGGCTGCTTCTCGGGTAGTGCTATCGTGAAAGACGACAAGCTCTACTTGCTGTATACGGGTCATGTAGACGATGAGGAAAAGCGCGAAGAAACTCAGTGTCTTGCGGTATCGACGGATGGCATTACCTTTGAAAAAATCCCCACTAATCCAGTGATTCATGTGGAGCATATTGATGGTATCGCAGATATTGCTGATTTTCGTGATCCCAAAGTCTTTGAATACCAAGGAAGCTATTATACTGTAGTTGCTTCCAAAACAGTAGATGATCGAGGGCAAATTCTCTTGTTTGCATCAAGTAATCTAGAGGACTGGAGCTTTAAATCAGTCTTACTGGAAGGTGAAAAAGGGCAAGGTATCATGTGGGAATGTCCGGATTTCTTCCCCTTAGATGGTAAATGGGTCTTGATTCTGTCTCCCATTGAAATGGAAAGACAGCAAGAAAAATACTGGAATTTAAATTCGACTGTTGCCTTTATCGGTGACATGAATTGGGAAACGGGTCAGTTTGTTGTCGATTCATATGATGAAATTGATGGTGGCTTGGACTTCTATGCTCCTCAAACTTGTCAAGGACCAAATGGCGAACGATACATGGTTGCTTGGATGCAAATGTGGCAACGTTCCATCCCTAGTCATGACTTAGGTCATGGTTGGGCAGGAAGCATGACGGTTCCTAGAAAATTAGGTTTGAGAGACGGAAGATTGGTTCAGGAATTACCTGAGTCTGTGAAAGATCACTTCCTTGTAGAGAATGCGCCAGAAACCATTGTGAAGGGCAATCAAATCACGATCCCAGCTAGAGGAAAACAAACCTTGTTTGAGATAGGTGCTAAATCAGGTCGCTCCTTTATCCTAAGCTATGGGAATGAATCTGATGCTGATAGTGCCTTGCAATTGATTTACGATGCCTCCAATAAACGCTTTAGCTTGAGTCGAGACCAATTTGGATACCTCATTTCTGGAAAAGAAAGCCCAGAAATTCAATCAAGATGGATTCAGTTGGATGGTGAAAAGGATCATCATTTCTCGATTCTTCGAGATACCAACTCAATTGAAGTATTCGTGGATGGTAAAACTCTATCAATGACCTTTTATGAAACGACTGAGAACCCTGTCTATACCTTCAAAGCAGATGAAGGGGTCGATTTAGTTGTAAAAACATATCAAAAATAGGTATATAAAAATCTCCTAAAGAACAAAGAGACAAGTCCTGAGACTTGTCTTTTTGTTGTATCCTAAATAGGTTTTGAGTTTCATCGAAGAAAATTTAGGAATTGGCCTCATGACCGATCTGACTCTCTTTCCAGAATATCCAAATCTTGTCAAAATTCCGCTGGTTGAAGAGGAAAAAACAGTCTTCTATATTAGTTATGCCTACCCAAATGAAGGGGAACCCCAAGCACTTCTTAGCTCCTTTATTGAACGATTAGAGAAGTGTGAAAAATAGGGAAGCTGGTTTAAAATAGACCAGTAGAAAGTGACTTGAATAAAATGAGGTTTGGAGAGAAAGGAAATTCATGATTTCGCTTTGTCTGCCAGCCTTTTTTGGTGTTTTTTGGTATAATTAAACTTGATCATATTCTGTAGAAAGGAGTTCCTATGTCCAACTATTTATCCGTATCCAGTCTGACCAAATACCTCAAGTTAAAATTTGATAAGGACCCCTATTTGGAGCGGGTCTATTTGACAGGTCAGGTCTCAAATTTTCGGAAACGCCCCAACCACCAGTATTTCTCTCTAAAGGATGAAAAGGCTGTGATTCAGGCGACTGTTTGGGCTGGGATCTATAAGAGTTTTGGCTTTGAGCTAGAAGAAGGCATGAAGATCAACGTCATTGGTCGGATTCAGCTTTATGAACCAAGTGGGAGTTATTCCATTGTCATCGAAAAGGCGGAGCCAGATGGGGTAGGGGCCTTAGCCATCCAATTTGAGCAACTTAAGAAAAAGCTGACCGAAGAAGGGCTTTTTCAGGATCGGTGGAAGCAAGCTCTACCACAATTCCCAAGAAAGATCGGGGTGGTCACTAGTCAAAGTGGGGCCGTGATTCGCGATATTATCACAACGGTGAGCCGTCGTTTTCCTGGTGTGGACATCGTGCTCTACCCGACCAAGGTCCAGGGAGAAGGCGCTACAAGTGAGGTGGTTGCTAATATCCAGAAGGCCAATGCTCGGACGGACCTAGATGTCTTGATCATCGGTCGTGGGGGTGGTTCGATTGAAGACCTCTGGGCCTTTAATGAAGAGCCGGTTGTGCGGGCTATTTTTGAGTCTAGGATTCCCATTATTTCCAGTGTGGGACATGAGACAGACACGACTCTAGCCGATTTTGTAGCGGACCGACGAGCCGCTACTCCGACAGCAGCCGCTGAATTAGCCACTCCGGTGACGAAATTAGATCTCTTGTCGTATTTACAAAAGCAGGAGAATCGCATGGCAACAGCCATGTCCAATCGTTTAGCCTATAATCGTGAACGTTTGGCCAAATTAAGTCAATCGGTTATTTTTAGACAGCCCGAGAGACTCTATGATGGCTACCTGCAAAAGATTGACCAGTTGCAATTGCGATTGAAACAAGGGATGCGCGAAGTTTATGGACAAGGGGACATTCAGCTGCAAGGTCTGCGCCATCGTCTAGAGGCTATGTCTCCTTTGCATCGTATCGAACGTTATCAAGACCGTATCTTCCAAGATAAGAGACTCTTAACCAGCCGCATGGAACAAGTCCTAAAAGAGCAAAAGATCAAGGTTCAAGGCTTATCAGAAGCCCTCTTGATGCTGGATACTAGTCGGATTATTGCGCGTGGCTATGCCATGGTCAAGCAAGACGATCAGATCTTGGATTCGGTTGCGAACGTAAAAGAAGGAGACCCGCTGTCCCTCATCATGAGAGATGGCCAGTTAGAAGTAGAGGTAAAACATGTCGAAAGAAAAGAAATTTGAAGAAAATTTAGCAGATTTGGAAGCCATCGTCCAAAAATTGGAGAGTGGTGATGTGGCTCTTGAAGAAGCCATTACAGAATTCCAAAAAGGAATGAAGTTGTCAAAAGAATTGCAAGATACCTTGGATCAAGCAGAGAAAACCTTGGTCAAGGTCATGCAAGCAGATGGTACTGAAGCGGATCTAGCATGAGACAAGAAGAAAAACGAAATAGAGTAGAGCAAGCGATTCGCTCTTTTTATGAAGAAAAATCCATCGCTCCCCATTTAGTGGACTCGGTCCTGTATTCGATCCAAGCAGGTGGAAAACGCCTACGCCCAATGCTTCTTCTAGAATTGTTAGAAGCCTTCGGACAGGAGTTGACAGAGGCTCATTTTCAAGTGGCAGGGGCTTTGGAGATGATCCACACAGGAAGCCTTATCCATGATGATCTACCGGCCATGGACAATGACGATTACCGTCGGGGGCAATTGACCAACCACAAGAAATTTGGAGAAGACTTGGCGATTTTAGCAGGAGATGCACTTTTCCTCGATCCCTTTGGAATGATTGTTGCGAGTGACCTTTCAGATGCAGTCAAGGTCTCTTTGATCCTTGAGTTATCAGATGCTTCCGGTAGTCGCGGAATGGTAGCTGGCCAAGTCCTTGACATGGAAGGGGAGCACAAACAACTCACACTAGCAGAGTTACAGACCATCCATGCTAATAAGACAGGACGCCTCCTTGCCTATCCATTCATCGCGGCAACCTCGATTTTAGAGTTGCAAGCAGACATTGGTCAGCTCTTAGAAAAAATCGGGAAAACATTAGGCCTGGCTTTTCAAGTACGGGATGATATTTTGGATTTGGTCGCTGATTTTGAAGTTTTGGGTAAGACCCCTCAAAAGGACTTAGTAGCAGAAAAATCGACTTATCCAGCCCTCTTGGGATTAGAAGAATCAAAAGCTTTGCTTACAAGCCAATTAGACGTTTGCGAGGACTTGTTGGATCAGATTACAGCTGCTTGCGACTTTGATCCGCAAGCAATCAAGAAATTAATAGAAGGATTACGAATAGATGGCTAAGGAAAGAGTGGATGTATTAGCCTATAAACAAGGCCTATTTGATACCCGCGAACAAGCCAAAAGAGGGGTGATGGCAGGCCTTGTCGTTGCCGTTATCAATGGTGAGCGCTTTGATAAACCAGGTGAAAAAATTGATGAAGCGACCGAGTTGAAATTAAAGGGTGAAAAGCTCAAGTATGTCAGCCGCGGCGGACTCAAATTAGAAAAAGCCTTGAACCAATTTGGCTTAACTGTAGAGGATAAAATTGCGATTGATATTGGAGCTTCTACAGGTGGCTTTACAGATGTCATGCTGCAAAATGGAGCCAGCCAGGTCTTTTCGGTGGATGTCGGGACCAATCAGTTGGCCTGGAAATTGCGCAATGATCCTCGGGTAGTCTCGATGGAACAGTTCAATTTCCGCTATGCCCAACCAGATGATTTTGAAGCGACACCGAGCTTTGCGAGTATCGATGTCAGCTTTATTTCCTTGGACTTGATTCTGCCAGCCCTTCATCGGATTTTGGCAGAAAATGGACAAGTGGTTGCGCTAGTTAAACCTCAGTTTGAGGCAGGACGTGAGCAGATTGGGAAAAATGGGATCATTAAGGATCCTAAGATTCATTTAGCGGTTCTTGAAAAGGTCGCTACATTTGCAGGAACTCATGGCTTTTCTGTAATGGGAGTGGATTATTCCCCTATCCAAGGAGGCCATGGCAACATCGAATTTTTGATGTATCTAGAAAAAAAAGAAGAGAAAATAAAGCCAACGACAGAGCAGCTGGAGGCTGTTGTGGAGCTGGCACATAAGGAATTTAAACATGAAGAGTAAGAATATCAGATTAGAAAAAATTCGTCGCTTTATTCGCGATCATGAAGTTGGGACCCAAGAAGAGATCGTCGAACATTTGAAAGAAGAAGGCATCTCAGCAACCCAAGCGACGGTATCACGGGATATCAAAGAATTGGGCATCGTAAAACGCCCTCTGAAAGATATGACCTATGTCTATGAATTGCCACGTAAGCACCACCAAGGGATCGGGATGATCGAAAGCAATATTTTGTCTCATCGTCGCATGGGAGAATATGTCAATTTCACCATGGTTCCAGGGACAGCGCCTTTAGTCAAACGTCGCTTGCGGGAGATTTATAAGGAGCATATCTTTAGTATTGTTGCAGATGATGATACGATCTTACTGATCGCCTATTCCGCACCTGAAGCAGAGAATATCCTCAAATCAATCTTTGGGTGGTAAGAGCCTATGCTATTAGAAATTTCGATTAAGAACTTTGCCATTATCGAAGAGATTTCCTTAAATTTTGAAAAGGGAATGACGGTACTGACAGGGGAAACAGGTGCAGGGAAATCCATCATTATCGATGCCATGAACATGATGCTGGGAAGCCGTGCAACGACGGATGTCATTCGACACGGAGCCCCAAAAGCAGAAATCGAAGGTCTCTTTACCGTTGAGAGCAATCGCCACTTGACGTCGCTTTTTGAAGAACAAGGACTAGAGTGGACCGATGAATTGATCATTCGCCGAGAGATCCTGCAAAATGGACGAAGTGTCAGCCGGATCAATGGTCAGATGGTGAATTTATCGGTCTTAAAGGCAGTCGGTCAACATTTGGTGGACATCCATGGCCAGCATGATCAGGAAGAACTGATGCGGCCCCAATTGCATATCGCCATGCTGGATGAATTTGGGGATGCAGCCTTTTTCCAAACCAAAGATGCTTATCGTCAGACCTTTGAAGATTACAAACGCCTGCGCAAACAAGTGGTGGAACTCCAGCGCAACCAGCAGGAAAACAAGGCCCGTATCGAGATGTTGGAGTTTCAAATTGCAGAGATTGAGGCAGCTGCCTTGGAAGTGGATGAGGACCTGCATCTGGAGCAAGAACGCCAACGCCTGCTCAATCACAAGATGATTGCTGATACCCTAACCAATGCCTATACCATGCTGGATGCAGAAGAGTTTTCGAGCCTCTCCAATGTTCGCTCAGCCATGAATGATCTGGAAAGCATTGAAGAATATGATCCGACCTACAAAGAGCTCTCAAGCCAGTTATCGGAAACCTTCTATGCCCTTGAGGATATTACCAAGCGCTTAGAAGATGTGGTCGATGGTCTGGAGTTTGATGGCAATCGCCTCATGCAGGTGGAATCGCGTTTGGATTTGATCCATTCTATCACGCGCAAGTATGGTGGCCAAGTCAAGGACGTCTTAGAATACCTGGCGCAAATCACCAAAGAATATAGCCTCCTCACCGGAAGTGACCTCTCGTCTGAGGATATGGAAAAAGAACTCAAACGTCTAGAAAAGAGCTTGGTCATCTTGGCTCAAGATTTGAGTGATCAGCGGCATACTCTGGCCCAAGCTTTGGAAAATGAAATCCAGCAAGAATTGGCAGACCTCTACATGGACAAGGCGCGTTTTCAAGTGCGCTTCAGCAAGTCTAAGTTTAATCGTGAGGGAAATGAAGCTGTCGAATTTTACATTTCGACCAACCCAGGAGAGGACTTTAAACCTCTTGTCAAGGTAGCATCCGGCGGAGAATTGTCACGCTTGATGTTGGCCATTAAGTCGGCTTTTTCTCGAAAAGAAGGAAAAACCAGTATCGTCTTTGACGAGGTGGATACAGGGGTCTCTGGGCGCGTGGCTCAAGCCATTGCAGCGAAAATTCATAAGATTGGTCAAAATGGCCAAGTGCTTGCCATTTCTCACCTGCCTCAAGTCATCGCTGCAGCAGATTATCAATTCTATATTGAGAAAATCAGTGATGAACACTCAACTGTCTCTACTGTGCGTTTGCTCAATAGAGAAGAACGAATTGAAGAAATTGCCAAGATGCTGGCAGGAGAGGATCTAACGGAAGCTGCCCGTCAACAAGCAGAGCAACTTCTCAAGCGTTAAGAGAAAGAAGGTTTGAAACAATGTCAACATACTTTGTAGTCGGAGATATTCACGGAAAAGCACAAATGCTAGAAGAGCTCATGACAGAATGGGATGGAAAAGCTCAATTGGTCTTTTTAGGGGATTTGATAGATCGAGGCGAAAACAGCAAACGATCAATTGAAATCGTAAAGGACTACGTAGACCATCACGGAGCTGTTTGCCTTTCCGGGAATCACGAGTACATGTTTTTAGCCTGGTTGGACAATCCAGAAGAGCGTTATGACCACTACCGAAGAAATGGTGGCGATACGACTATCAACTCTCTGTTAGGCCGGCCGCTCGATGCTCCTGTAGATGGCATTGCGGATGCGCAAGCAGTAGAAAATGCCGTTCCTGACTTGGTGGCCTTCATCCGTAGTTTGCCTTTTGACTACGAGACAGAGACCTATTATTTTGTCCACGCTGGTGTGGATCTAACCCTTGAAAATTGGCGAGAAACCAGTGATTATCAAAAGGTCTGGATCCGAAAACCATTCCATGAAGCGGAGAATCATACAGGCAAATGGATCGTCTTTGGCCATACACCGGTCTATGGACTGCTCAATGAGCCAGTCGGTACCGAAAATCTTTGGATTTCAGATCAGAAAATGGGCGTCGATGGGGGCGCTGTCTTTGGTGGAGTCCTCCATGGATTGCTCTTGGATGATCAAGGCATTGTCCATGACCATGTCCTTCATAATACAGGTTTTTCTGCCGCAGACGACTGAGGAAGCAGGAATGGATATCTTTCACTGCAAAACCCCGTGTTTTTTGATATAATGAAAGCAGAACATTCTTAGGAAGAGTATAGAAATATATGGCAAATATTAAAATAGTTACAGACTCATCTATTACAATTGAGCCTGAAGTGGTTGAAGAATATGGCATCACCATTGTGCCACTTTCTGTTATGGTGGATGGAGTCCTTTATTCCGACAGTGAGTTGGGTGAGGGTGACTTCTTGCGCTTAATGCAGTCTAGCAAAAATCTTCCAAAGACCAGCCAACCACCCGTTGGAGTCTTTGCGGAAATTTATGAAAAACTAGCAGCAGACGGAGCTCATATCGTTTCAATTCATATGTCTCATGCCTTGTCAGGAACCGTAGAGGCGGCTCGCCAAGGGGCAACCTTGTCAGGGGCAGATGTGACCGTGATTGATAGTGGCTTTACAGACCAAGCTATGAAGTTCCAAGTGGTTGAGGCAGCTAAGTTGGCTAAAGAAGGAGCAGATCTAGACACCGTTTTAGCTCGTATTGAAGAAGTCAAAGAAAAGACAGAGTTGTATATCGGCGTATCTACCTTGGAAAATCTAGTTAAAGGTGGTCGGATTGGCCGTGTTACCGGACTTTTGAGCTCGCTTCTTAACATCCGTGTGGTGATGGAAATGAAGGACCATCAGTTGGAACCAATCGTCAAGGGCCGTGGAAACAAGACCTTTAAGAAATGGTTGGATGAATTGGTAGAGAAACTTTCCCATAGTAAGGTGGCTGAGATCGGTATTTCTTACGCAGGGACACCAGAATGGGCCAATGAAATGAAGGCTCAGTTGCAATCGCTCGTTGAAAAAGCAATCCCTGTTCTCGAAACTGGATCGATTATTCAAACTCATACAGGTGAGAATGCATTTGCAGTTTTGGTGCGCTACGAATAAGCTGAATAAATGTTTGAAAAAACAGGTTTAGTACTTGACCTAAAGGCTTTTTTTAGATATTATAGTACTGTTAAGGCGTAAAGCCTAAAAAAAATTGGAGGATTTGTTAAATGGCTAACAAACAAGATTTGATCGCAAAAGTGGCAGAAGCTACAGAATTGACTAAGAAAGATTCAGCAGCAGCTGTTGACGCTGTATTCGCAGCAGTTTCAGAATACCTTTCAAAAGGTGAAAAAGTTCAATTGATTGGTTTCGGTAACTTCGAAGTTCGTGAACGTGCAGCTCGTAAAGGTCGCAACCCACAAACTGGTAAAGAAATCAAAATCGCAGCTTCTAAAGTTCCAGCATTCAAAGCTGGTAAAGCTCTTAAAGAAGCAGTTAAATAATTGCATTTTGAAAAGCCATCCTAGATTTCTAGGATGGTTTTTTTGTTGGACAGCTCTATAGGATAAGGGTATAATAGGAAAAAAGAAAGAGAGAAAAGACCATGCGATTCATTTTAGGCCTCTTTGCCTTGTTGTTTATCCGACCTATTTTGTATCTATTGAAAGGGCTGTGGTTCGTACTGGAATTTTGCTTTATGATCCTCGTGGTCAAAATGATCCTAGGAACCGTGCGCTGGATGACCAGTTGGATCGGCTGAGAGTAGATGAATCTATTTCAGGCTCGTGAATCAATGTCCCCTGGACATAAACTCGCTTTTCGGTTTTCAGGCTCATGAAAAAAATGTCCCCCGGACAAAAACTCGCTTTTCGGTTTTCAGGCTCATGAATCAATGTCCCCCGGACAAAAACTCGCTTTTCGGTTTTCAGGCTCATGAAAAAAATGTCCCCCGGACATAAACTCGCTTTTCCATTTTCAGGCTCATGAAAAAAATGTCCCCCGGACATTTTTTTTAATTAAAAGCATTCTAAATAGTGATTTGTTTTGAAACATGATATAATAAGGGTAACGAATCGATTAAATCATATTGGAAAGGGGGGATCATAGTGAACGCATTGCATCGTCATGAAGAAGAGCGTGTGGAAGAAGTCTTGCAAAATTTGCGTGCTAAGGGCATTCGGATTACCGATACCCGCAGAGCAGTTCTTTCCTATTTAGTGGCGAGTCATGAACATCCAAGCGCTGAGAAGATCTATCGTGATTTATTGCCTCAGTTTCCAAGCATGAGTCTAGCAACTGTCTACAACAATATCAAGGTTTTAATTGATGAGGGTGTTGTTTCTGAGATCAAGGTTCGCAATGATACCACGACCTATTTTGATTTCATGGGGCATGACCATTTGAATGTGGTGTGTGAAAAATGTGGCCGTATCGCAGATGTGGACATTGAAGTCCCAGATCTGCGCGAAGAAGCAGCCAGTCAAAGTGGCTACCAGATCACCAAGACCCAGATGACCGTCTATGGCATTTGCCCTGACTGTCAGAAAAATTAATGTGAGAGAAATCAGAGCTGTCAGGCTCTTTTTTGTGAGAAATTGCACTTTTCTATGGTCGCCACTAGATTTTTTACTGAAAATCTAGTAGAATAAAATAGATAAACGGGGGAAACCTCGGAGAATAAAAAGGAGATCCATCTAATGGTAAAATTGGTTTTTGCTCGCCACGGTGAGTCTGAATGGAACAAAGCTAACCTTTTCACTGGTTGGGCTGATGTTGATTTGTCTGAAAAAGGTACACAACAAGCGATCGACGCTGGTAAATTGATCAAAGAAGCTGGTATCGAATTTGACCAAGCATACACTTCAGTATTGAAACGTGCGATCAAAACAACAAACCTTGCGCTTGAAGCTTCTGACCAATTGTGGGTCCCAGTTGAAAAATCATGGCGCTTGAACGAACGTCACTACGGTGGTTTGACTGGTAAAAACAAAGCAGAAGCTGCTGAACAATTTGGTGATGAACAAGTTCACATCTGGCGTCGTTCATACGATGTATTGCCTCCTGCAATGGACCGTGATGATGAACACTCAGCACACACTGACCGTCGTTATGCTTCACTTGACGATTCAGTGATTCCAGATGCTGAAAACTTGAAAGTGACTTTGGAACGCGCCCTTCCATTCTGGGAAGATAAAATCGCTCCAGCTCTTAAAGACGGTAAAAACGTATTCGTAGGAGCACACGGTAACTCAATCCGTGCTCTTGTTAAACACATCAAACACTTGTCAGACGACGAAATCATGGATGTGGAAATCCCTAACTTCCCACCATTGGTATTCGAATTTGACGAAAAATTGAACGTTGTAAAAGAATACTATCTTGGAAAATAAAAATATCCAGTGGATATTTTTATCCCGAGCCTGAAAACGCAAAAGCGAGGCAATTATAACGTGATTCGTTATCAATCATAGAAAGCTGACTTCGGTCAGCTTTTTTGCTTGTCTTCCTTAGATCCTAGCTGGTTTTGGGTTTTCAGTAACCCCTAAAAGTGTTATAATAGAGTGTTACTAAATTGGGTTCCATTAGCCCTGAAAGGAAAAGAAAATGACAAAATCATTCTACATCACAACCCCTATCTATTACCCATCTGGTAAATTGCATATTGGTTCAGCTTATACAACGATCGCCTGTGACGTCTTGGCGCGTTACAAACGCATGATGAACTACGATGTCTTCTACCTGACTGGTCTCGATGAGCACGGTCAAAAGATCCAGCAAAAAGCAGAAGAAGCTGGGATTACGCCACAAGCTTACGTAGATGGGATGGCCGTTGGAGTGAAAGAACTCTGGCAATTACTTGATATCTCATATGATAAATTCATCCGTACGACAGACGACTACCATGAAAAAGTAGTGGCTCAGGTCTTTGAACGCTTGCTTGCGCAAGACGACATCTACCTGGGTGAGTACTCTGGTTGGTATTCAGTCTCTGATGAAGAGTTCTTTACAGAAAGCCAATTGGCTGAGGTATTCCGTGATGAGAATGGCAAGGTCATCGGTGGGGTAGCCCCATCAGGCCACGAAGTAGAATGGGTCTCCGAAGAATCTTACTTCCTTCGCCTCAGCAAATACCAAGACCGCTTGGTTGAATTTTTCAAATCTCAACCGGATTTCATTACGCCAGATGGCCGTCTCAATGAAATGTTGAAAAACTTCATCGAGCCAGGCTTGGAAGACTTGGCGGTATCTCGGACTACCTTTACCTGGGGAGTTCCAGTTCCATCTAATCCAAAACACGTGGTCTATGTATGGATTGATGCCCTTCTCAACTATGTGACGGCTCTTGGTTACGGTCAAGAAGATCATGAAAACTTTGATAAATTCTGGAACGGAACCGTCTTCCACATGGTTGGAAAAGACATCCTTCGTTTCCACTCGATCTACTGGCCAATCCTTCTCATGATGTTGGATATCAAATTGCCAGAACGCTTGATTGCCCATGGTTGGTTTGTCATGAAAGACGGCAAGATGTCGAAGTCTAAAGGGAATGTCATCTATCCAGAAATGTTGGTGGAACGCTTCGGCTTGGATCCACTCCGTTACTACCTCATGCGTAGCCTTCCAGTTGGTTCTGATGGGACCTTCACACCAGAAGACTACGTGGCTCGTATCAACTATGAATTGGCCAATGACCTTGGAAACCTCCTTAACCGGACGGTAGCCATGATTAACAAATACTTTGGTGGTCAAGTTCCTGCTTATGTCGAAAATGTCACTGCATTTGATGCTGATTTGGCTAAGGTAGTTGAAGAAAACATCGCTGAATACCACAAGCAAATGAATGCGGTTGATTACCCACGCGCTTTGGAAGCCGTATGGAACATCATCTCTCGGACCAACAAGTACATAGATGAGACAGCGCCTTGGGTCCTCGCTAAAGAAGATGGCGACAAGGAACAATTGGCAGCGGTCATGGCTCACTTGGCAGCTAGCCTTCGTGTCGTGGCTCACTTGATCCAACCATTCATGATGAACACCTCAAACGCCATCATGGAACAACTTGGCTTGGGCTTGGACTTCGATCTTGAAAACTTGACCTTAGCAGGCTTCCCTGAAAATGTCACAGTGGTTGCCAAAGGAACTCCAATCTTCCCACGTCTTGACATGGAAGAAGAAATTGCCTACATCCAATCTCAAATGACTGCAGGCAAACCACAAGAAAAAGAATGGATTCCAGAAGAAGTGGAACTCAAGTCTGAAAAAGACGAGATCAAATTTGAAGACTTTGACAAGGTTGAAATCCGTGTAGCAGAAGTCAAAGAAGTGGAACGCGTCGAAGGATCAGACAAACTGCTTCGCTTCCGCCTAGATGCAGGAGATGGCGAAGACCGTCAAATCCTCTCAGGTATCGCTCAATTCTATCCAAATGAACAAGAATTGGTCGGCAAGAAACTCCAAATCGTGGCCAACCTCAAACCACGTAAGATGATGAAGAAATATGTCAGCCAAGGCATGATTCTTTCCGCGGAACACGGAGATCAATTAACAGTCTTAACAGTTGATCCATCTGTACCAAATGGAAGCATCATCGGCTAAACGATAGACAAAGAAAAAATCATCTAAAAAACTTTCCTTAGGTGAGTACGGACGTCAGCGAACTTCGAAGAAGTTCCATGACTTAGTTTTGGACCCTAGGTTCCAAAACTCCCGAGTGCTAGAAACACAATTGTTTCTAGCACTTTTCTCACGGCGGAAAGTTTCAGTAGATGATTGAATAATTCTAACGAATAAATTTTTTGATTTTTATAAAATTAATTTGATTTGTAAGGAAGAACAAATTGTCTACGCTCTCAAGCACTCCCGCGGGAGTGCTTTTGTTGTATTGATATGGTTCCTATCATTGAGTTTTACAAGGATGGTAGATGAGTCCTATTAGCAATGGATGTTAACGGAGACTTCCGCAGTGAGAAAAGAGTCTGAAACGGTATCATTTCAGACTCTCGGGAGATTTGAGACAGTAGGCTCAAATATTAGGTATGGAATCCCAAAGGGATTCGCTACCGTCCGTCCTCACCCAAGGAAGGTCTCAAATTATATTTTCCTATTCATCCGGCCGGTATTCTAGGATATCTCCTGGCTGGCAGTCGAGTTCTTTGCAGATGGCTTCAAGGGTGGTGAAGCGGATGGCTTTGGCCTTGCCTGTCTTGAGGATGGAGAGGTTGGCTGTCGTGATGCCGATTTTGTCGGCTAGCTCATTGGATTTCATCTTTCGCTTGGCCAGCATGACATCTAGATTGACGATAATCATGGTCCCCTCCTTAAATGGTCAGCTCATTTTCTTCTGCGATCTCAATCCCTCTCTCTAATATCTTGCCAGAGACCCAGACGATTGGAACGGCAAGGAGAAGCCCTGTGTTAAAGGTAAATTGGAAAGTGAAGGGAAGGAGATAAGCATTTCCACTGGTTTCAAGTGTGCCAGACATAAAGGACAAGACCAAGAGAATCTTCCAAGCTCGGTTGCAAAGATCAATGTTGGAGTGAGAAAAGATCTTTTCTTGGTAGAGATTTTGGAGGAAGCTGCGAATGGTGATGAGAAGGTAAATATAGATAGCGCTTGAGGCTAGTGGGAAGAGCAACTGCCAGAGAGGTTGCGGATGTTTGGGGAAGAGTTGGATGCCATTCACATCAAAGGACAAGCGTCCAGTTTGAATGAGATCTTTAAACACTCCCATCCGTGAAAGCAGGTGGACGACCAGTGCAGCCACAGTCATAAAGCCACAGAAGTAAATGAAAGCCGTCAAGACTTCAATGACATTTTTTAAGGTTTTTGAGTTTTTCATCGCAAGCCTCCTTGAAGTTTATTTATTTTTCACTTATAGTATACTCTTTATAAAAAAATAGTCAATAAAAAAGTATCGAAAAACGATAAAAAAATAACGATAAACAAAATATTATTTTTGAGAAACAGGTATTCTCTGCTAAGACTAGTCAGTTTAAACCTGGAAAACCACTATATAGAGGGGAATTTTACTATACTTTCGATTTAGGGTATACTAGTGTAAAGATCTTATTCCATGGAGGTAGTAAAATGAATCTTAAGTGGAAGAAAAAATACCTGGGGCCGATTTTGGGGCTGGTCGGAGCAGTTGTTCTGATCGGAGGAGTTTATCTCTACTCTAGCTCCAACATCCAACCAGACCATCAAAAGGAATTTAACCAGACTAGCAAGAAGGTCACCAAGCCAAAGGAAAAAGCTATTGACCTGAGTGGTGACTATGTCTCTAATGAACGGGATGAAGCCAAAATCGAGAAAAAAGGCAAGGCCTGGAAGATCGATTACCAAACAGCTGACGGCAAGGTATCCGCTGAATTTAGCACGGATTGGAAGGTCGAAGGGTCTAATAAAGTTTCGACAGGCAAGATGAAAAAGTCCGATGGCAATACAGACTTTACAGTCACTGTTCGTGTCTTTAAATACAAGACAGATAAGAAGCCTTTGATCACGGTCACCATGTCTGACAAAAATCCCGACCACGAGATGGTCTTTGCCAATCGGGAGGATTTTTTCAAATCGACAGATCCAAATGATGTCGTCCTTGATGGCAATCTCTCACCGTTTGAAGGTGCTTATTCCAATGATACCTATGAAAAGGAAATCGCAGATTCCGGTTTTAAACTTTATGGCTATACTCCAGAAGAATACTACCAAAACAAGACCAATGCCTTTCCAAGTATTGTAAATGGGGAGACTGGCTGGACTTTCTGGAGTGGAGGCACTCGGGCAAGTTACTTGTTCAATAAAGAAAAAGAGCCCAAGAAGCGAAAAGGCTATTATGAAGTTTATTTCACAGGGGCAAATGCGACTGCGATCCAAGGGCAGGAGCAAACCTTGTACTTGATCCCAGCGGGTGTGACAGGTCCTGACGGAGTAGCTTCCCAAGAACGTCGGATTCTCTTTGGGGATGCGGCCTACCGTGATTACCATCTAGAGTGGTGGAAAGCCTACCCGCAACCGAAAAAAGAGAAAGACTTGGATATTGCGGCCATTAACGGAGGCGACTTCTCTAGCTTAGCTGGAACTTGGCGCAATGGCAAGGGGGCTGAGATCGTCATCCAAGCAGACGGAAAAGTCAAGGGCCAAGGCAGCCTCAAGGCCGTTGCGGACTCAGATAAGAAGAGCAAGATCCCTTATGTTGAACTGAAGATGGGTGAGACCGGTGCGGCGATTGGACTGCTGAAAATTGGCTTCCAAAATCCAGATGGAGACCAGTCTGACACCAGTAAGGCCCGTCTGGTGGTGACTCAATCTGCAGGAAACTACCCAGCTGATCAATATTTCTACCGTCAATAAAAAAGGAGATTAAACCATGGGCTATCACATCAACTATAAGTGGGCGAGTCTTGGAACAGGCGTTATTGCCAATGAATTGGCGCAAGCCCTTGAAGCGCTTGGTGGGAAACTCTATTCCGTTGCCAATCGTACCTATGACAAGGGGGTAGCCTTCGCTGAGAAATACGGGATCGAAAAGGTTTATAAAGAGATTGATGAAGTCTTTGAAGACCCTGAAGTGGATATCATCTATATCTCAACGCCTCACAATACTCATATCCAGTATCTTCGTAAGGCCCTCGCAGCTGGCAAGCACGTGCTCTGCGAAAAGTCCATCACCCTCAACAGTGAGGAATTGGCAGAAGCGATAAAGCTTGCTGAAGAAAACCATGTCAAACTAGCAGAAGCCATGACCATTTTCCATATGCCTATTTATCGGAAACTCTCTGAAATTGTAGCAAGTGGCAAGCTGGGATCCCTTAAGGTTATCCAGATGAACTTCGGTTCCTATAAGGAATACGACATGACCAACCGCTTTTTCAATCGCAATCTGGCAGGTGGAGCTCTACTGGACATCGGTGTCTATGCCCTGTCTTTCGTACGTTGGTTTATGACGTCACAGCCGACAGAGATGGTTTCACAGGTCAAGCTGGCACCGACTGGTGTCGATGAGCAAGCGGGGATCCTTCTTACGAATCGTGAAGGGGAAATGGCAACGGTGACGCTGAGTCTTCACGCCAAACAACCGAAACGTGGGACGATCGCTTATGACAAGGGTTATATCGAACTCTACGAATACCCGCGTGGGCAAAAAGCGGTCATCACCTATACGGAAGATGGATCACAAGAAGTGATCGAAGCAGGAGAAACCGCTAAAGCCCTCCAGTATGAAGTCCTTGATATGGAAGCAGCAGTCGCAGGAAGGGAAAATCATCTCTACCTAAACTACAGCCGTGATGTCATGGACCTCATGACTCAACTCCGCAAAGACTGGGGCTTGGTTTACCCAGAAGAAGAATAGGAGTCGGAAAAGAGGCTGGGACAAAAGTCCTAGCCTCTCAATTATTTTTGGATTGTCGAGCAAGACGCAGTGGTTGAGTGGGCTCTACTACGCTTATTTCATCAGCTTTTACAGCCCTACTCAATTGTGCGGAGGTGGGACGATGAAATCGAATTCTAACGAATTACCGATTTCTGTCCCACTCTCTTTTTTTACTGCAAGGAAGGCTCGTGGAGTCTAGGCAACTGTTAGTCTCTAGCATTAAAAGGAAAAAAATGTAAAAAAGGCTTGACAAAGCAAATGATTAGCAGTATTATTAACTAGTTAATTAACTGATTAATAAACTAGTTAACGAAAATAAAAAAGAGGTGAAGGATGAATTGGAGAAGAATGAAGGTTCTGGGACTCTTGTTTCTCGGTTTCTTTCTGCTGACAGCTTGTGGAAGTCAAGGAAATGCGGGCAAGCCCCCTTCTAAAAAAGGTCTTAAAATTGTCACGAGTTTTTATCCTATCTATGCCCTGGTCAAGGAAATCTCTGGCGATCAAAATGACATCTGGATGGTTCAGTCAGGTGCAGGGATCCATGATTATGAACCCTCAACCAAGGAAGTAGCCCAGATCTATGATGCGGATGTATTTGTCTATCATTCTCAGACCCTGGAATCTTGGGCCGGTCGCTTAGATCCTAATCTTCAAGGTTCCAAGTTGCGAGTGATCGAAGGTAGCCAAGGAATGACCCTTGATAAGGTGGCTGGATTAGAGGATGTCGATGCTGGTCAGGGAAAAGAATCCAAGCACTTGTATGATCCGCATACTTGGTTGGATCCTGTAAAAATTGCAGAGGAAGGAAAGGTTATCGCCCAGCGTTTGGGAGAGATCGATCCAAAGAACAAGGAGCTCTACCAGGCCAATGCTCAAAAGCTTGAAAAGCGCTGTGAGGACCTAGTAGCCCACTACCAGCCTCTCTTTGACAAGGCCAAGCAAAAGACTTTTGTGACCCAGCATACGGCCTTTTCTTATCTGGCCAAACGCTTTGGTCTCAAGCAGTTAGGGATTGCAGGGATATCCCCAGAGCAAGAACCGACCGCTCGGCAATTGGCGGAGATCCAGCAGTTTGTCAAAGACTACAAGGTGAAAACGATCTTTGTGGAAAAGCACACGTCGTCAAAGGTGGCAGATAGTATCGCCAAGGCAACAGGGGCGCGTGTTAAGGTTCTGGATCCACTGGAAGCTGATCCACAAAATGATAAGGATCTATTAGAAAATTTAGAAGAAAATATGGCGACTTTAGCCAAGGAATTAGAGGAGTAAATCAAGAATGAAGAAAAAGGGAACGATTGGAATTGTAGCGACTTTGGGGCTAGGACTCTGTGCCTATGCGCTCAGTCAGCAACCACAAGTCAAGGAAGAGAAAAAGAATCAGATTCAGTATTTGCAAGCGGACAAGAAATCGTCATCGTCTGCCTCCAGTAAAAAGGAAGACAGCATCGAAGCGGTCAATGCCAAGGAAAAGACCCAGGCAGAGCAGATTGTCATCAAGATTACAGATGAAGGCTTTGTCACTTCTCATGGGGATCATTTTCATTACTACAGCGGGAAGGTCCCATTTGATGCCATCTTTAGTGAAGAGTTGATTTTGCGGGATCCAACTTATCAGTTGCAAGAAGCAGATATCGTGAGCAAGGTCAAGGATGGCTATATTATCAAACGCGCTGGGAAATACTATCTCTACTTAAAGGATGCCCAACATACGGTCAATGTGCGCTCGATCGAAGAGATCGCTCAGCAACAAAAAGGTGGCGCTAAAGAAGAAGGGGAAACAGGATCGGTACAGGCGAGCTCCTCGCACAAGGCAGGCAAGACCCGTGACTTCCGTCAACCTAGTCAAGCGCTGAAAGAAGGTAAGACTCTTGAGATGCTGACGGCTAAGAACCATACAGGTGGTGGCTACCGTACGGACGATGGTTATGTCTTTAGTCCTGGAGATGTCATTTCAGATACAGGGGACGGCTTTATTGTGCCCCATGGTGGACATTACCATTATATTCCAAAGAGTGCCTTATCTGCTGGCGAGTTAGCAGCAGCCCTCTCTGCCCTAGGCGGTCATAGTGGCCACCAGGCTGGAAACTCACGCCTAGCTGGAGCAAGTACAGAACAAGGGCAAGGAACTCCAGATCAAGCCTCTCCAAGCATAGGGAAACAAGAGAGCAACCAGCCGTCAGCCGGTCCAACCAATACACAGACAACCCCAACGACGTCTAAACCGACTGCCTCCAAACCGAGTCCAACCCTGACCAACTTGATCGAAGAATTGCAGAAAGCCCCGTTGTCTTCTCGTCATGTGGAGTCTGATGGTTCTGTCTTTGATCCAAGTAAGATTACCAAGTGGACCGATCAAGGGATTGTCTACCCTCATGGGGATCATTTCCACTTTATCCCTTACAGCTCCCTATCGCCTTTAGAGCGTGAGTTGGCACGGCAATTCCAATTGCTTCGTGCTCAAGGAACTAGTAGTCCAACAGAAGTAAGTCCAAGCTTGCCTTCAAATCCAAGCACAAAACCAGTTGAACATGAGCATGATCATGAGCATGGCGACAGTCACGATCATGAACATGAACATGGGGACAGTCATGATCACGAGCACGAAGAGGAGCACGATCACGGCTTCCACGCTGACAAGGTCATCAGCAAGGACGAGGAAGGCTATATGGTCGCTCATGGCAACCATGCCCATTATTTCTATAAAAAGGACCTCTCTCCTCAAGAGATTGCAGCAGCGGAGGCAACTCTAACTGGTAAGAAAGAAGAAGACAAGGGTCAGCCCCTGACAGATGACGTTGCGACCTATTCTCGTGATGCCTCAGATGAGGAAAAGATCCAGTACATCAGTAAGACCTACGGTGTCCCTCGCGAGGCCATTAAGATTTCCAATGGTTTCTTTGTCTTTAACAATCCAGACCAAGAATATGATCCGACCCACATCCATCCTTATGCCGTTCGGAAGGAACATGTCCGGATCCCACTTGAAACTGGCAATCCTGAACTAGACTTTATCAATGAACTCTATGCAACAGCGCTTCGTTCGGGGATTTCTCCTTATAGCCTCCAGATTGAAAATGGTCAGTTTGTCATCCCGCATGGCGATCACAACCACTACATCAAGGTCCGCTCAGCAGGACTAGCAGACTACTTAGCCCACCGTCTTCCAACCATCCAATCTCCTTACAAAAAAGGAGACTTGGACAAGAAAGTCGTAGAGGACAAGGTCAACCAGCTCTTAGCAGAAAGCCGCAGCCTCTATGCTTCTGATCCATTGCAACAACGACGGATTGAGCTCATCTTGGGCCACTTCTTGGAAAATGTCAAGAGCTTCCCAAGTAACTCAACAGAGGGCTATCTAGCCAGTCTCAAACAGATTGATGCGCAGTATATTCATGCGACCCAAGCGGTCAAACCAAAAGAAGAGACAGCCTTGGATCGTCGTTACCAAGAATTGCTGGAACAAGTGCGCTTGCTAGACACAGAAGCCTTCCAATTGAAGAAGGAAGAGTTGGTCTCTCAATTGCAGGAAGCCTATACTGCCAAGGACAGCAAGCGTCTAGAGCAGGAAGGGAAGCTATTAGAAGCTGTTCAGGAGATGCAAGATCGGACGGGTGTGACATCGGTCGATTACCTCAAGTATTTCTACCAAAGCTTGAGCGATGCGCGCTTGACACCAGAACTCCGCACCAAGGCGGCAGATCTAGCCTTGAAGCTTTACCGGTCCCAAGCCTTTGAAGAAGCCTGGGATTCCAAGGCTCACTTCATGGAACTCTACCAAACCAAGCAGGCAATTGACCAGCTCTTCTCTCAAGAGAAAGGACAAACCTATCCTATTGAAAAAACAGTTTTGGATCAAAAAGGAAGTCAGTCCCCAACTTATAACTTAGCGGTCTATGATTTCCTCAAGGGATTATATGGAGAGTTGGACAAGGCGACAGAATCCCGTCAACGAACCAACATCCTGACAGCACTATCAGAGCAAATCCAGTCGCTCTTGCCACAAGTCGAAGACCAGGCCAAACGAACTGCCTTTGAAGCAAGTTTGGCTCAACTTGGAAATGAGACGGATCCAGACAAGGCTATTGCAAGTGGACAAGCTCTGTTACGCGAAATCAGTGACACCATTGAAAAGCAAAAACAAAAGCAAACAGAAGAGCCTCAGATTGGGGATGTCGCCCTTTATCAACAGCTCTATAACCAATTGATGGCCCTGCACCAACAATTGCAGGACAAGGGGGCTAGTGATGCTGTATTTGACCGCTTAGAAGCTCTCTTTGACCAATTGGCTAATCCAAAGAGTGACAAGTCAGCCTTACTACAGGCTATCCAAGCCTTTCAGGCAGAGTTAGCAGCAATGCCATCTGCAACCGAAGTGACCAAACCAGCTACCACAACTGAAACGCCTGTCACTGCAGAAACTCCGGTAGAAAAAGAAGCAGCAGCTTCAGCAGGGAACAAACCTGCCACAACTGAGAAAGAAACAGAGCCTGCAAGCGCAGCTGTAATAGAAGCAAGCACGCCAGATGCTCCATCTTCTCAGGACCAATAGAAAATAGAAAATCATCTGAAAGACATTTCAGATGATTTTTGCGTTCTAGTGAATAGAAGAGGTGGTCTCTTTTTTCAGTTGTTGAGTCTCAATCTTTGTGCTCAAGGAGCAGAGGTGAGGAGGACTCGACTGCTTTTTTTCGCTTAAAAAATGCTGCCATTTGAACCAGAATGCGGGGAACCGTCTGCCATTTTTTCCAAGCTTGGACACGGGTATCGAGGAGTTGCTTGGCTAGACGTTCCAGCATTTCCCTTTCTGTAGGATCTAGGTCTTGAGCATTTTGAAAGATCTCTTTGATCTTGGAGAAATTTTTCAAGTTCCTCAAATCATTGATTGAAGTAATGCCTGCATCTAAGAAGAGGCCGAAGAAGGTATCAAAGAACTTCTTGCGCTCATCCGCCGATGTTTCGCGAACCCACTGCTTCAAGGTCTCGACGGTCTGCTGGCTATCGGGACTGGTTTGATCTAGGGTCACAAATTTATCTTTCTCAATCATCCAAGTAAAAGCGTCATGCTGGACAAAGCCACCAAAAGCTCGGCTTTTGACAATCGTAGCAGGCTCAGGGACTTCTAGCATCATGCCGACGATGGATCCTTGGGGGACAAAGCGACGAATGTTTGGGGATGTCCGCTGGTAGCCTTCGGTCTCGATAATGGCCCTGTTGAGGCCAGGAGCATCGTAGCTGTAGATGGCATCGACTCGTTCAAATAAGGAATCCGGCAGGTAAGTGCAGGCATAGGTTGCGAGATTGCCCCCTTTGGAGTGACCGGCTACTAAGAAGCGCCCTTTAGGAAATTCCTTCATGACGTTTTGCAGGTAGCTGGCTGCGCGCCTCTGAGCTGGGACATGATCCATATAGGTCATGTGGAAGTCTTCCTTCCAGCCGATCAAGGTGTCATCCGTCCCTCTGAAGACAACTAAATAAACATCCATGGTAAGACGATAGGTCATAGCCGCAAACTGCTTCTGAACATCGGGGTCATATTCGTTGACATAGTTGAGGAGTTTGATGTTCTTAAAACGCTTTGAACTAGCTAAGTCATCGACTAATTGCAGGTGTTGGTCTGTCACGGTGAAATCGGTGGTTCGATCGACTAGCTTTGCAGCATCAGATAAGCGGACTTCAATATTGGTCGTATCCCCTTGGGGCACGATCCGATCAAAAGGAAGATAGGTCAGCTCTGTCAGTGCCAGGACATCCAGTTCATTGAAAGGACGGTCGTATATGGAATCGTAGGTCACTTCTTTTAGGTAATCAAAAATAGTTGACATCTGTGCCTCCCGTGTCTTATTTCTTTCAGTATAGCACAAAAATGGATGGAGAAAAAGCGCCCTCCATCAAGACAGTAGGAATGAGATCTTCTTTCCCTCTGAAACAGTCTTTTTCTCTGCTTCTTAATCTGTTATAATAGGAAGAAGAAAAAAGAAGGAAAGAAAGCCATGCATAAAATTCTCTTAGTCGAAGATGATAACATTATCCGCCAACAGGTCAAACAATTATTGGAACAATGGGGCTATGAAGTGGTCGCAGTAGAGGATTTTATGGATGTCCTTGGGATCTTTGTCGAAACCGACCCCCACTTGATCCTCATGGATATTGGCCTTCCACTCTACAATGGTTACCACTGGTGCCAGGAGATTCGCAAGGTTTCAAAGGTTCCGATTATGTTTCTTTCCTCACGGGATCAAGCCATGGATATTGTTATGGCCATCAATATGGGTGGAGACGACTTTGTCACCAAGCCTTTTGATCAAAATGTGCTCCTTGCCAAGGTCCAAGGGCTCTTGCGTCGCTCTTACGAATTTGGCACGGATCAAAATCTGCTGGAGCACCGTGGCGCCATCCTCAATCTCAAGTCCACGGACTTGGTGTATGAAGGGGAAGTCATCAAGCTGACCAAGAATGAATTTCAGATTTTGCGGGTCCTGTTTGAGCATGCAGGCAGTATCGTGGCGCGCGATGATATGATGAAAGAGCTCTGGAATAGCGACTTCTTCATTGATGACAATACCTTGTCTGTCAATGTGGCCCGCCTTCGCAAGAAACTAGAAGAGGCTGGCTTGTCAAACTTCATCGAAACCAAGAAAGGCATCGGTTACGGGTTGGTTCATGAATAAATATGGAAATATCTTTTGGCAGTATGTGGTATCCCGCAGGCGCCTGCTCTATCTAGTGGTCATCTTTTTGATGGTCGATTTGGTCTTTGCCTTTCTCTTTCCAGAGACGGGGACGGTTTTCCTCTATGCGACCCTAGTGCTAGGCTTTTTTGCCCTTTGTGTCTTGATCTGGGATTTCGCTATGACCTTTCAAGACTACCGCAAAGCCGCACTATATGAGGAAGTTGAGGTTGCCTCACCACTAGAACACCTCCTTTATGAAAAATACACGGAAGAACAGCAGGCACGCTTGCAGGAAGGGAAGACCGCCCAGGCCAAGTTCAATGACCTGATGGATTACTATACCCTCTGGGTTCACCAGATTAAGACGCCCATTGCAGCTAGCCAGCTCTTGGTCCAAGATGTCGAGACACCCATTGTCAAGCAGCAGATGGAGCAGGAACTTTTCAAGATTGACTCCTATGCCAATCTGGTTCTGCAGTACCTGCGACTGGAGAGTTTTCATGACGATCTGGTCTTAAAGCGCGTGTCGCTAGAGGACTTGGTCAAAGAAGTGGTCCGCAAATATGCCCTCTTTTTTATCCAAAAGAACTTGACAGTGAACCTGCATGATTTGGACGTCGCCGTCATTACCGATCGCAAGTGGCTTTTGGTCATCATCGAGCAACTCTTGTCCAATAGCCTCAAGTACACCAGTACAGGTGGAATTGAGATCTATTTCAAAGACCAGACCCTCTATATAAAAGACAGCGGGATTGGAATCAAAAATAGCGATGTCCTTCGCGTATTTGAGCGGGGCTTCTCCGGCTACAATGGCCACATGACCCAGCAATCCTCAGGTCTGGGGCTTTATCTGACTAAGAAAATTGCAGAGCAATTGGGCCACAAGATTAGCCTCCACTCAGAGGTTGGCCAAGGCACAACCGTCGCTATTCGCTTTGAAGAGAAGAAGCTGGTCATGGATTAGTTTTTTTCCATCTTACAAAAATGTAAGAAATAAACGGTAAAATGAAAGGTTAGGTTATGGTAGCCGCCTTTTATTTTTTATACAATAGTCTCATCAAATGAAGGAGGTCAAGAAAATGAAACTCTTGAAATGGATGAAAGAACCCAAAAAGATTAAGAAACCAAATGAGCAAACCGATCTGGAAAAGACGGAATTTGGTCTCCAAGTCCTGCAACAAACCCAAGAATTTTTCTTGATCTACTAGTAAAAGGAGAAAAGTATGTCATTGCTAGACGTTCAACACATCAAAAAAATCTACAAAACCCGCTTTCAAGGGACGCAGGTTGAAGCCCTAAAGGACATTCATTTTACCGTGGAAAAAGGGGAATACGTCGCCATCATGGGGGAATCTGGGTCCGGGAAATCGACCCTTCTCAATATCCTAGCCATGCTGGATCAGCCGACCGAAGGACGGGTCTACCTCAATGGCACCGATACTTCAACCATCAAGAACAAGGATGCCTCGAGCTTCCGTCGGGAAAAACTAGGTTTTGTCTTTCAAGATTTCAACCTTCTCGATACCTTATCTGTCAAGGACAATATCCTTCTCCCTCTAGTTCTCTCACGCAGACCAGTCAAGGAAATGATGAACAAGGTCGAGAGCGTCAGTCGGGAGTTGGGCATTCACCAACTTCTAGAGAAATACCCCTACGAAATCTCTGGTGGGCAAAAACAACGGGTGGCCGTAGCGCGGGCCATCATCACCTCGCCAGAAATCCTCCTCGCTGATGAGCCAACAGGGGCATTGGATTCCAAATCTTCGGCTGCTTTGCTCGATGTCTTTGAAGACATCAATACCATGGGCCAAACCATTCTCATGGTGACCCACTCAACCGCAGCGGCAGCTCGGGCTAAGCGCGTGCTCTTTATCAAGGACGGAATTCTCTACAACCAGATCTTCCGCGGGGAAAAAACAGAGCGTCAGATGTTCCAAGAAATATCAGATACTCTGACAGTCATGGCAAGCGAGGTGGGGTAGATGTTTCGATTAACCACTAAATTAGCTTGCTCCAATTTGATCAAGAACCGCAAGCTCTATTATCCCTTTGCGATTGCAGTCATTCTCGCGGTGACCATCGCCTACCTCTTTGACTCCCTGACCTTTAATCCCCATATTCACGAGCTTCGAGGGGGATCTCCCATACTCTTCACCCTTGGATTGGGACTGTTCGTGGTAAATGTTGCGGGGGCTATCATCGTGCTCTATGCCAATAGCTTTGTCATGAAAAACCGCTCCAAGGAGTTGGGAATCTACAGCATGCTAGGCCTTGAGAAGCGCCATCTCATCAGCATGATCTTCAAGGAACTCTTGATCTTTGGCTTTGTGACTATCTCAGCCGGTGTCTTGATCGGGGCTCTCTTTGACAAGCTGATCTTTGCCTTTCTTTTGAAACTGATGAAGATGAAGGTTCAGCTAGTATCCACCTTCCAACCTGGGATTGTGGTCTTGGTCTTTGTCACCTTTGGTCTCATCTTTGGCCTCTTAATTTTTCTCAATGCTTGGCGCATTCTCCGTTTGAATGCCCTGCAGTTGACGCGTGAGAAGGCTAGTGGTGAAAAGAAAGCCCGCTTCTTGTGGCCCCAAACCATCATTGGCTTAGCCTCTCTTGGTTTTGGCTACTACCTAGCTTTGTCCGTCAAAGACCCCATGTCTGCGATTTTGATCTTCTTTCTAGCCGTTGTCTTGGTTATGATCGGGACCTACTTACTCTTTAATGCTGGGATCACCGTCTTCTTGCATCTTCTTAAGAAAAAGAAGAACTATTATTACCAACCCAACAACATGATCTCGGTCTCTAACCTTATCTATCGCATGAAGAAAAATGCGGTGGGTCTTGCGACCATTGCCATCCTCTCGACCATGGTGCTGGTGACGATCTCTGCTGCCACCAACATCTATGTCGGTGGCGAAATGATCAAGAAAATCATGAATCCACATGATTTCTCCATTCAAGGAAAAGGGGTGGACCTGGAGCAAATCAACCAGAAGTTTGATGAATTTGCTTCTGAGCATCATCTTGAGATCAAAAATCGCGACCTGGTGAACTATGCCACCTTTGGGGTCGAATCACAAAAGGGCACAGACTTCACGGTCTATCCTGATGATGAACGCGATGTCAGACCGAGAACAGTCTTTCTGGTCTTTGATGCAGCTAGCTATGAACAAATGACAGGAGAACACGTTGATCTGGCCGGCAACCAAGTCGTTCTCTTTGCCCATAACCAGGCTCTGACAGGGCAGAAACAGTTCACCATCAATGGGCAAGACTTCCAAGTCAAGGAAGAAGTGACCAAGGATTTTATCACTGATCATGTCCCAAACATGTTTAACATGCTGACGGAGGATTTCAATTACCTGATCGTACCTGACCTTTCAGCCTTTGTTGCCAAGTTTCCGAACCTTGCTGTCGTTACCCAAATCTATGGTGGTTTCAATGTCAATGTTGACGAAGACCAGCAACTCAAGCTGGCAGCCATCTATGACAAGATGATCGATGAATTGAGCAGCCAACAGGCCCAAGGAACATTTGTCTATGGAGGCAATCGAGCATATAATGTGAGAGAAATGAATAGCCTCTTTGGTGGCATCTTCTTTATCGGTATTTTCTTGTCATTAATCTTTATGGTCGGAACCGTCATCGTTATCTACTACAAGCAAATTTCAGAAGGCTATGAAGACCGTGACCGCTTTGTCATCCTCCAACAGGTGGGGCTTGATGAAGATGAGGTCAAACGGACCATCAACCGTCAAGTGCGGACTGTCTTCTTCCTTCCCCTCATCTTTGCCTTTGTCCACCTGGCCTTTGCCTACCATATGATTCGTCTCATTCTCAAAGCCCTTGGTGTCATCAATAGTGGCCAAGTCCTCGTCGTCACCCTCAGTGTCTGTGGAGTCTTTCTCGTCACCTACCTGATCGTCTTTTGGATCACCTCTCGGAGTTATCGCAAGATTGTGCAGATTTAGGAAAAGAAACTCAAATTAAATTAGAAACTTTCCTTAGGTGAGTACGGACGTCAGCGAACTTCGAAGAAGTTCCATGACTAATTATTGAGCCTAAGGTCTCAATAATTCCGAGTGCCTGAAACATAATTATTTCAGGCACTTTTCTCACAGCGGAAAGTTTCAATATACTCTAATAATAATCAGATATTATTTGGATATTTTTGCACAATAATCCAGCATAGGTTATTCAAAGAAAAGAATTGTCAATTTTTTTAGCTTGCTCATAGCGGGCTTTTTTGTACGAAAACCGACTGCGATTGTTTTTGCTTTTCAAAGGGATATAAAAAAGACTGAACCAGTCGAGTTCAGTCTTTGTTCGCTTTCTATTAAAGTGATGTAAGGAAAGTCAATCCTCCTAGGATGACACCTGCCGAATTCGGAATGATCAAAATCCAGTCTTTTTTAGGTTCCTTTGTCCAACCATAAATGACCCAGATCAAGCAAGAAATAGCAGCTGACAAGGGTTGGAAAGGTTGGGCCTTGTTTCCCTGTAAATTAGCAATAATTTGTGGGATGTAGGCAATGAAAACGATAATCCCAATAAAGGCACCGATCGAGCCAACGATTTGGTTGATTTTTTGTTTATTCATAAAATTTTACCTCTGTGTATCAAAATAGCATAAATAGGAAGAAAATGCAATTAATTTGCATGCTACGCAAAATGAAAACGATCACATTTGCAAAAGAATTAGACAAAGTGTCAAAAAAATGGCAACTAGAGAGAAGACTCTCTCGAAAAGAAATCCATCTTCCTGCAAAATCACAAGATTGTGACACTTTACAGTTCGGTAACATTTGAAAAAAAGACTTGAATTTGTAAAGGACAAAAGGTAGAATAGTGCATACTTAAAAAAAGAAAAGGAAATGGTAGTTTCAAAATGAATGAGAAACAAATGAAAATTCTTGGTTGGGTTGCGACCTTTATGTCTGTTATGATGTATGTGTCTTACTTCCCACAAATCATGGATAACCTCGCTGGTCACAAAGGGAACTTTATTCAACCCCTTGTCGCAGCCATCAACTGTAGCCTTTGGGTTTACTACGGACTCTTCAAAAAAGAACGCGATATTCCACTTGCTGCAGCCAATGCACCAGGGATCATCTTTGGTTTGATCACAGCTATCACAGCCTTGTAATCAATGAAAGAGAGAGTGGGACAGAAATTGGTAATTCGTTAGAATTCGATTTCGTCGTCCCACCTCCGCACAGTTGAGTAGGGCTATAAAAGCTGATGAAATCAGCGTAGTAGAGCCCGCTCAACCACTGCGTCTTGCTCGACAATTCAAAAACAATTAAGAGGCCAGGACTTTTGTCCCAGCCTCTTTTTTATAACTTCACTCATTTCCATGGTATAATGGGAGGACTATTGATAGAGAAGATCAAAAGGAGACACGAGTGGATCAAAAACATCACTGCCAAGTCCTATGGGCCAAAAATAAATACCTGGTGCTGAGTCATTCCAGTAATATCTACAAGGAAATCCGGGAATACCTCAAGCAAGACCAGGTAGAGGTCAGCCACGTCGAGGACCTGATCCAGCAAGCACTGGCCTTGCCGGAAAATCGTGGCCAGGTCTCCAATGCCTTCCAGCATATCTGGGGCTATTTCAAAAAGAAGGCGACTGCAGAGGAAAAGGCGGACTTTATGTTGCTACTTGAGAAGTACCAGCATGGCCAAGCTAGCCAAGAGGATCTGATCAAGGGGATCCAGACGCTATTGGAGCGCTATCCTAATCGCTACTTACAAGACTCGACGCTGCTAGGAGGTCAATAGATGAGACTCTGGCACCAATACTTGATTCCCAAACTCCCTCGTCCTCAGCTCCTGGGCCAACACCGGGAATGCTGCGCCCTTCGAGGCAATGGCTGGGGCAAGAAGCACGCGACGGTCAACTATGTCTTTGACTACTCGCCCTATCGCCTCTATGCCTATCACCGTCTGATCATGGAGGAGATGACCGCTCGTGGCTACAAGATTAGCCCAGAGTGGTGGGAATCGACCTACCGAGGCAAGACCTGCCCAGTTTATTCAGAACTGGAAGAGGAAGCCTTGAGCACCCCCATCTATCCCGAGCATCATGCGGGTTACCTGAAAGAATGCCTGGAGAACCTAGCAGAAAAAGGAATCCAACTTGACTAAGAAAAACGAACCAGACCAGGTTCGTTTTTTTGCGCGAAAAACCAACAAAATGCTTTGAAAGCGTTAATTTCTTTCTCAAACATGCTATAATAATAGGAGATTATGCACAGGAAAAGGATAGACGGATGAAGGCAGTAGCAACTCCAGAACTTGAGATTGAAAGACAGTTGATCCAGCAGTTGACATCAGGAGAGAGTCAGTGGACTTATCGCGAGGATCTCAAGAACGAAGACCAGTTATGGGACAATTTCTTTGACAAGCTCGCGCAAAATAATGTCGCCTTGTTGGCGGACCATCCCTTGACCGAGCAAGAAAAGCGCCAGATCAAGAACCAGCTCAACTTTGTCAGCTACTATGAAGCGGCCAAGTGGCTAGCTGGTGAAAATGGGATCTCCAAGGTAGAAGTCCAGCGTGAAGATGCAAGCCTAGGGACTATCCGTTTAGCGGTCATCTGGCGGGACAATATCGCTGCTGGTAAGTCGAGCTATGAAGTGGTCAATCAAGTCGAACGCGACAAGGCCTATCCGCTAGACCAAGATAGACGGCTCGATACGACCCTTCTGATCAATGGTCTGCCCCTCATCCATATCGAACTCAAGAGTCCACGAGTGGCCTTTCTAGACGCCTTTCATCAGATCAAAAAGTACGACCGTGAAGGAAAGTTCCGGGGCATTTACTCCAGCTTACAGATGTTTGTCGTGACTAATAAAGTCGACACTCGCTACATCGCTGCAGCCCGTGAAAGCAAGCTAAACAAGCAATTCCTGACCAAGTGGGTGGACAAGGACAACCAACCCATGATCGATCTCAATAGCTTTGCTCATGAGGTCCTCTCCATCCCCCGGGCCCACCAGATGGTCATGCAGTACTCGGTCATCGACGACAGTAAGAAGGCCCTCATCCTCCTGCGTCCCTACCAGATCCATGCCATCGAGGCTGTGCAGGAAGCCTCTCGTCGTCAAGAGTCGGGCTATATCTGGCACACGACCGGATCAGGCAAGACCCTGACCTCTTACAAGGTAGCGCGCAATCTCTTGCAGATCCCAGCCATTCAAAAGACCATTTTTGTCGTCGACCGCAGAGACCTGGACCAGCAGACGACTTCGTCCTTCCTCTCTTATGCGGCCAATGATGTCATCGACATCGACGAGACGGACAATACCCATGAACTGGTCAAGCGCCTTGGGGGCAATGACAAGCGCGTGGTGGTCACGACCATCCAGAAAATCACGACCATGATGCGTAAGTTCGAAGAAGGGAAATACCAGCGGGATGCGGGGAAGATCAAGGACTTGCGCGTGGCCTTTGTCGTGGATGAGTGCCATCGGGCGGTCACCCCACAGACACAAAAGGAGATCAAGGCCTACTTCAAAAACTCTCTCTGGTACGGTTTTACAGGGACTCCGATCTTTAAGGAAAACAAACGCAAGCAATTGGGAGACCTGGCTCAGACCACCCACCAACAGTATGGCGATCGCCTACATGAATACACCGTCAAGGAAGCCATCCATGATGGAGCGGTTCTAGGCTTTAAGGTAGACTACCGCAACACCATCATCTCGGATCTGCTAGAAGAAGAAATCCCAGACCAGGCCTATGAGGACAAGGAGCACATGCTAGAGGTCCTCGATGCCATCCTCAATAAGAGCCAGCAACAGCTCAATATCCCAAAAGGGGTCGGAAAGAGCTATGAGGCTATCTTGACGGTCAAGTCCATCCCACGAGCACAGGCCTATTACAATCTGCTCAAGAGCATACTCGCTGGCAAAGAACGGGTCAAAGTTTCCGAGCGGGTCAAACAATACCTACCAGATTTTCCAAAGTTTACCATCACCTACTCGGTGTCTGAAAATGAGGAAGAGTCCATTGGCTACCAAGACCACATGAAACAGGTCATGGAGGACTACAACCAAGAGTTTGGTACGCATTTTAGCCTAGCAGATCTGCGGGGCTTTAATAGCGATGTCAACAATCGCCTGGCTAGAAAGCAGGACAAGTACCTTTACCGCAATGAGCAGTTGGATCTGGTCATCGTGGTCGACCGTCTCTTGACGGGCTTTGATGCACCTTGTCTTTCTACCCTCTTTATCGATCGTAAGCCCATGCGCCCACAGGACTTGATCCAGGCCTTCAGCCGGACCAATCGGATCTTTGATGACAAGAAGCGCTTCGGTCATATCATCACATTCCAGCTTCCTCAAGCCTTTAAGGAAGCCGTCGACAATGCCCTCAAGCTCTACTCCAATGGAGGAGAAAATGAGGTCCTAGCACCAAGCTGGGAAGAAGAGAAGCGCAACTTCTTAAAAGCCTGGGCCGAGTTTAAAGGCCAAGTCACAGACTTGGAAGAAGAAGGAGTCGCCCTCGAGCAAGCTCCAATGGCCCAGCTCCGTAAGGTCGCCAAAGCCTATCAGGTCTTTGACAAGTACCAAGCTTCGATCCGCGTCTACTCGGAGTATGATAAAGAAGATATCTATCGAGAAACGGGCCTCAGCGACAGCCAGCTCGAAGCCTATCTGGGCCTATATCAAAATATCCTGGCAGAGATCAAGAGCAGGGATCCAGAAGTGGACAGCCAAGATGAGCTGGACATCCACTATGAGCTAGAGTCTGTCCAAGTCGATGAGATCAACTATGCCTATATCCTGATGCTGATCCAGAGTATGATCCAGCAGGAGGAAAATGACGAGCAGACCCTCAGTGACAAGGATATCGCAACCGTGGATAGCTATATTGAGAGCCTGAACCGTACCAATCCAAGCCTAGCTGAGATCATCCAAAACCTCTGGACCCAAGTCCAAGAAGAGCCCGAACGCTACAGAGGACAATCCATCACCGGAGTCTTGGACCAGATGATCGAATCCATCATCGATAGCCATATCGTAAGCTTCGCCAGAAACTGGTATATCGGAGCCGACGAACTGCGCTACTATATCCAACACTACCGCAAAGGTGCCAAAAAACAAGCCGGTGAAAGCCAGCTGACCAAGAGCCAACGCTACAAAGACTACAAGGCAGAGGTAGCAGATGCCCTCAACCCACTCAGCTACAAAAAACAAATCAAAGAAGCCTATACCCAACTGATCGAAGAGGTGATTGAACCACTAAGAGTGGGGAGGTAGGAGTTGTTTATACTAAATATGCTTGTTTAAAATTTTTTAAGTTTACTATGATAAAAATGGTTTAAAACTAAAACGAGGATAAATTTATGGTTACTACTATTATAGACTTGGAACAAATTAAATTCGAAGATTCTGAGGCTCCACTTTTTGAAGGTAAAGAATTAGAATTGTCTTCAAAAAATTTTATTTTTGCAAGAAACGGATCGGGTAAATCAACATTAAGTAAAGCAATTTATAATCAAAAACAAACAGAGTTCGACGTACATGTTTTTAATGGTTTTGACTCTTTGATAGGAGAGAATGATTATCTAGATGCTTTTTCATTAGCAGTAAATGCAAGTGAAAAAGAGGCTGAAATAAAAGAGTTAGAAGATAAAATTACAAGAACAGAGCAGGAGTTGTCTTCAGTTGAAAAACTACTAGATAAAAAAAGTGGCGAAGATGAAGAACCGACTTTGTATGATGAGCGTTCAGAGAAAAGAAGATTGTTTGATGAACATGATAGAAAAATGCAAAATTTTTATAAGAATTCGGCCAGAACGATTTCATTAAAAACGGAGCCTATTATTGTAGATAATCCAAAGTCTTATAATAAAAATATTTTCGAATCAGAAATTACAAATGCTTGTCGTTTAGGGGAAACAGATCTAAATCTTTATAAGAAGATATTACAGAGTGTTCCTAAAGAAATTACTCCCATTAGCGAGAATAAAATTAATTTTGAAAAATATTTGAAAGCTGTCAATGAAATTATTTCGAGTAAAGTTGTTGAACGAGTATACATTGGTAGATTAGACAACCAAAGAAAAATTAATTTCGCTAAAGAAGGATTAGAAATCCATAAAGAAGAGAATATATGCTCGTTTTGTGGGAATGAACTTTCTAATGAAGTATTGATGGAGTTGGAGAGATATTTTTCGGCAGATGAGGTGAAGGAACTTCAAAATCGGATTGAAGTTGGTAAAGAAAAAATTGCTAACTTGCTTTATGAGATTAAGGGAAATGTCAAGATTAAGACAGATGATTTTTTTCCGGATCTTAGAGATGAGGTTGAAAAAGAGAGCGAGAAAGTGAATGAGTCTCTTACAGAGCAGAAATCCTATTTAGAAATATTACTTAAAACATTAGAACAGAAAGAAAGTAATCTCTTTGTGGAGAGTGAAGAGTTAGAGTTAGCTGTACCAAATAATGTAGATTATGGTGAGATAAACAAACTTATTGAAATGCACAATCAAAATGTTTTAGATATTAAAAATAAACAAAAAGAGGCTAGAGATGCAATTCGATATCATGAAATAAAATTGTTACTTGAGAACTTCCAATATGATGTTCAAATAGAAAGACTAACGGTTCTTAAGAGTGAAAAAGAGAAAAAAGAATTAGTATATAGTCAAAAAGAAGATAAAAAGAAAGAATTGGAACAAAATTTAGCTGAATATCGGAGCCAGGTTGATAAATTAAAACCAAAGGCAGAAAAACAAGCTATTGAGAGAATAAATAAAAAACTTCGTTTAAAAGTTTCTTGGGAGTTAGATCATGTAGATGATGATAACCTGGGATATTACAGAATAAAAGAAGGGGAACGATATAGAAGTGTAAAACAATTGTCAACGGGTGAGAAAAATGTCATTGCATTTTTATATTTTATTGAGCGTTTGGAAGAAGTTAAAGAAGGGAGTAGGAAGAAAAAAATAATAGTTTTTGATGATCCAATGAGTTCGAATGATGATAAAATGCAATATCTAATTATTTGGGAACTACAAAGACTTTACCAAGGTAAAGATAGAGATAAATTTAATAAAGATAGAGACATCATGGTAATTTTGACTCATAATATCCATTTTTATTTAAATGTTCAGCCTCATGGTAATTTCAAAGACAAGAAGGATAGAACCAAATATGATAAAAATAATTTTTATCGCATTGATCATCACGAGTTTATTAAAATTTTAAGTGAAAAAGACGATTTTAAAACTAATTATGAAGCCATGTGGGTAGAACTGAAGGATTTGTATGAGTGTGGTCATAAACTCTCAATGTTAAATACGATGAGAAGAATAATAGAAACATTTTTGAAGTTTAATGCATTGAATCAAGAAATTTTTTATAAAGACAATGAGCAGTATTTGAAATTATTTAATGTAAATTCTCATGGAATAGATGATACATCTGCAGTTCAATATACAGAAACTATTGATGAGATGAGAGCTCTTTTTTATCAGATTTTTAAAGATAATCAATATGAAGAGCATTTTGAACACTTTTGGAAATTTGACACCGAGCATTGATTTTAATGAAGGGTATAAAAGTGAATGGAATTTGAAAAAACAAAAAAAATAAAACTACTACTCAATCAGAGTAATGCATTATCTAGGATAATTAAAACAACTTTGAGTGATACTTCTGATGTAGTAGGAAAATACAATTCTTGTGTAGAATATGCAAAAAGTTATAATATCTTATTAAAGCGATCATATGACATATTGGATTATGCTGAAGATTTAGTATTTTATAAATTAAAAGATCTAAGTCCATATAATATGACTTGGCCACAACAGAAAACATTAATGGAAAGTGTATTAACTAATTTAGAATTTTTAATTTCTAATTTAAGCAGCTCCCTAGAATTTGTTGAGGATGAATTTAACAATCTTGAGAATTTTATAAGAATAAAATTACGATCAGCACTTTTCACTATTCCCGAAAAAGAACTAGATATTCAAAATGCCTTGGAGTCTCTTTTTATTGGAAGAGGATGGTCAAAAGGTAAAGATTATGATAGAGAAGCTGGGAAATTTAATTTTTCTGGTCGCGAATATATTCCTGACTTTATAATACCGAATTTGAAATTATCTATAGAAGTAAAATTGATTAGAAAAGGCAGAAAATCTAAAATTATCGAGGAAATAAATGCAGATGTTTCCGCCTATAGTAAGAAATATTCTAAGCAAATGTATATTATTTATGATCTAGGAGAAATTAGAGATGAAATAGAGTTTCGTCGTGATATAGAATTGTTGGATGATGATATTCGGGTACTAGTTATAAAACACTAGAAGTAAAATAATTTGAATATGTATGGGTAATACATTTCTGGCTAAAGTTACAAAATCAGTGATACATGGATATAGTATGAATATAGATAAAAAGATGATTAAAAGTAATATTCCCAAAATTAGGTTTAACAATTTTAAAGCTTTTTGGGTAGAAAAAAGAATTGCAGATATAGTCAAAATATCTGCTGGTGGTGATGTTGATAAAGTAAAGTTGAAAGAAAGTGGGAAATATCCCGTTGTTGCAAATGCTTTGACCAATAAAGGAATAGTTGGATTTTATGACGATTATAAAGTGAAAGCTCCTGCAGTAACTGTTACAGGTCGCGGAGATGTTGGATATGCAGTAGCTCGACATGAAAATTTTACTCCGGTTGTTAGACTTCTGACTCTTCAATCGGAAAATATTGATGTTGATTATCTTGAAAATCAGATTAATTCTATGAGAATTTTAAATGAGTCTACGGGTGTTCCACAATTAACAGCTCCTCAACTTGGGAACTATAAAGTGTATCATCCCGAAATTGACGAACAATCCGCCATTGGCTCTCTTTTTCGCACCCTCGACGACCTTCTGGCTAGCTACAAGGACAATCTTGCCAACTACCAATCTCTCAAGGCGACCATGCTTTCTAAGATGTTTCCCAAAGCTGGACAGACAGTTCCTGAGATACGTTTGGATGGATTTGAAGGGGAGTGGGATCTAATTAAGTTAGGTGATTTTTGTGATTTGATTACAAAAGGAACTACAGGAAAATCGCAATCAGAACAAGGAATGGTTAACTTTGTTAAGGTTGAAAACTTAAAAGATAATGAAATCTATCCTATTGTTAAAATTTCAGAGGAAGAACATTTCGGAAGCTTGAAGAGATCTATACTGTATGAAGGAGATATATTATTTTCTATTGCGGGTACTCTTGGTAGAACTGCAATTGTTAAAAATAATATTCTTCCAGCTAATACAAATCAAGCTCTTGCAATTATTAGAGGGTATAAATTAGATGCATATTTTTTATTAGTAGTATTATCTGGGGAAGTTGTGAAAGATTATATCCGAAAAAATCCCACGGTAGGTGCACAACCAAATCTATCCTTAGAACAAGTTTCTTCTTTAAAAATAAAAATACCATCTTTAGATGAACAACAAGCCATCGGTGCCTACTTTTCTAACCTCGATAACCTCATTGCTGCTCACCAAGAAAAAATTTCTCAGTTAGAAACTCTCAAAAAGAAACTCTTGCAGGATATGTTTATTTAAGGGGAAGTTATGTATAGCTCTATTAAAGAATTAATTACAAAATTAGAATCCGAAAAGAAAAGACTTCAAGATAACTTTAGTCAACTGGCTGATTATGACAGAGAAGTATATGAGAGTCAATACCAGCAAGTAGATAATTATTTTTCAACCCTTATTGATTTGATTAATAACGAACTAGATGATGAATTTTTATCTGATGATGTAGCAAAAAAGTATAAAAACCTTCGTGATAATTGGTTAGAAAGTCTATCGAATTGTTATGATAGTGATATTTATATGTATGAAACAACCTTACCTCAAATTTTAGAGAATTTTAAAGTAATTAAACTATTTTCTTTTATTTCGAAAGTAGATTCTACAACAGTTATTATAGGAGCTAATGGAGCAGGGAAAAGTAGTCTTATTAATGAATTACGGAAAAATAGTATAGATGAGATGTATGTTTTGCCTGCCCAGAAGCTACTGTATTTTGTGTTAAAGATTCATGATCGTAATGAAATTACTAGAGAAAGATACATTCAAGATTTAAAAGAAGTTGATCTTAAATATGAAACAATTGATTTGTATCCAACAAAGATTGAAAATGATTTTTCAAATACGTTTACTAAATTAATAACATTGTTGGTAAAAGACTACACAGATATAGTTACTCGTAGATCAAGAAAAGAAAAAAATTTACCTATAACTTTATTGGATAGAGTGGAACAAATATGGAATCAAATTTTCCCAGAAATAACATTTAATCCTGAATCTAATCATAGAGTTTTAGAAGTTGTAAGAAATGGATCTAAATATAGTATAAATGGTCTAAGTGATGGTGAACGTTGTATATTGTTTTATATAGGAAATGTATTGCTAGCTCCAGAAAATAGTTATATTATTGTCGATGAACCTGAAACTTTCTTAAATGCAGCAATCTATAATGAATTGTGGGATTTACTCATATCAGAGCGATCTGATTGTCAATTTGTTTTTGCTTCACATAATATGGACTTTGTTCAATCAAGAACCAACGCTACCTATATGTGGTGCAAGAAATTTGAAGCACCTTATGACTTAGATTATGAAAAATTGGAAGAATCTCAAGAATTTCCTTTATCCTTATTAACAGAAGTTTCTGGTACAAGGAAACCAATACTATTTTGTGAGGGAACTAAAACTAGTATAGATTATAAAATCTATTCTAAACTATTCAGTAAATTTTGTTTTGTAAAACCAGTACAAGGGCATAAACAAGTCATCCAGCATACTAGAGCTTATAATAATTTAAACAAAATGCATGGAAATAAAGCATATGGCATTATTGATTATGATTGGATGGAGGAGACGAAAATTGCAAAATATAAAAAGAAAAATATTTTTGTACTCCCTTTTAATGAGATAGAGATGCTTCTAGTGGATGAGGCAATAGTAAAGTCAGTTTTGGCATCTGACGATCAAGATAAAGAGCAAAAATTAAATAAATTCCAAGAATCTATTAAAAGTTTGTGTATGGAAAATAAAGAGAAGGTAATAAGTATCGCCTTAAAAAAGAAACTTGATGAATTTATGGAAGGTCATTTTATAGAGAAGAATAAACCAACTAAACATGATGCTCAAGAGTTTTTAGAAGGTTTAGTAACTAGATTTAATGTAACTTCAACAGTTGAAAATATAACTTCTATTGTTGAAGAAAGTTTAGTTTCATCAGATTTTTCATCAATTTTAAAGATTTGTAACTTAAAAAATGAGATAATCAATCAACTAGGGGATGCTCAAATCGTTCGCGACTTTAAAAATAAGTCAATAAATAGGATTACAATAGATTCCGAGTTACAAAACTCATTGAGAAACAAATATTTTGGTGAACTTATAACTTTGCTTAATAATAATTAAGGATGCTAGTTTATTATAATCCTCATTTTAAACACTAATAAACTCTTACAAGATATGTTTATCTAACCTTCAAAATGCCCCTTATCAGCATCCATAAGCACAGACTTTTTCGAATAGTATAAGTGAGTTCCTTTGATTCTTTCAAGGGGTGCTCCTTAGTATTTAATAACTTAAAAGTATTTACTTTTAATAACTTTAGAGTTATAATAAATTCGAAAAGAGGTTGCTTTGTGCACGCTATTTATTTTTATAAGGACAAACAGGGGAATCAACCGGTCTTGGACTACATGAGAGAGCTAGCTCGTCACGATAGCAAGGACAGCCGGATCAAACTCAACAAGCTCAATGACTATATCGAACTGTTGAGCCAGCAGGGAACACGTGCTGGCCAACCCTACATCAAGCATCTGGATGCAGAGATTTGGGAGTTGAGACCCTTGCGGGATCGGATTTTATTTGTGGCTTGGCTGGATGGGAGCTTTGTCTTACTGCATCCTTTTGTCAAAAAGACGCAAAAGACACCTAGACGAGAGATCGAAAAAGCCAAGCGGGAGTTGCAAGATTTGAAGGAAAGAGGGCTAAGTGATGAAGAATAGTGCCATCGGCAGCAATTGGAAAGATGTGAGAGCAGAGCTCTTCACCAAGGAAGAAATCCTTGAAAGTGATCTGCGGGTCGCGATTATGACAGAGCTGATTGAGGCTCGGCATGAAAAGGGCATTAGCCAAAAGAAACTAGAAGAACTCAGTGGGGTTAGTCAACCGGTCATCGCTCGGATGGAGACAGGCAAGACCAGCCCTCAATTGGACACAGTCTTGAAAGTCTTAGCCAGTCTAGGCAAGACCCTCGCTGTCGTCCCACTGGAACAAGAAAAGGTCTAAAAGAAATCAGAAAGAATTACTATGGAAACAACACAAACCTCCCAGTCGCTCTACCAAGCCCTGTGGAACTCAGCGGATGTGCTCCGTTCTAAGATGGATGCCAATGACTATAAGTCCTATCTATTGGGGATGATCTTTTACAAGTACCTCTCAGATAAGTTGCTCTTCTTCGTGGCGGAGACCATGGAGGAGGAGACAGAGAGTCTGGATGAAGCCTTGGCGCTTTATCGAACCTACTATGAGGATCCAGACTCTCAAGGGGACTTGATATCCGTCATCACCGATGAGCTCAACTATGTCATCAAGCCAGACCTGACCTTTACAGCCTTGGTAGACCGGGTCAATGAAGGGACCTTCCAGCTAGAAGATTTAGCTCAGGGCTTCCGAGACATCGAGCAAAGTGATGACCTCTATGAGAATCTCTTTGAGGACATTGATCTCTACTCCAAAAAGCTAGGGGCGACGCCTCAAAAGCAGAACCAGCTGGTGGCTGCCGTTATGAAAGAATTGGCTGTGCTGGATGTGGCTGGTCATGCAGGTGATATGCTTGGGGATGCTTATGAGTACTTGATCGGTCAGTTTGCGACCGACTCTGGTAAGAAAGCAGGAGAGTTCTATACGCCCCAGCCTGTAGCCAAGCTCATGACCCAGATTGCCTTTTTAGGACGTGAAGACGTGCAGGGCTTTACCATCTACGATGCCACCATGGGATCAGGCTCCCTCTTGCTCAATGCCAAGAAGTATTCTCACCAGCCTCAAACCGTCCAATACTTTGGCCAGGAGCTCAATACCTCTACCTATAACCTGGCTCGGATGAACATGATCCTACACGGGGTTCCAGTGGAAAACCAGTTCTTGCACAATGCCGATACGCTGGACGAAGACTGGCCGACCCAGGAGCCGACCAACTTTGATGGGGTCCTTATGAACCCACCTTACTCAGCTAAGTGGTCCGCAAGCTCCGGCTTCCTCCAAGATCCTCGCTTCTCCCCATTTGGTAAGCTAGCGCCTCAGTCCAAGGCTGACTTCGCCTTTCTCTTGCATGGTTACTATCACTTGAAACAAGACAATGGTGTGATGGCCATCGTCCTTCCTCACGGGGTCCTTTTCCGTGGCAATGCGGAAGGAACCATTCGCAAGGCCTTGCTGGAAGAAGGAGCCATTGATACCGTGATCGGTCTTCCTGCCAATATCTTCTTCAATACCAGCATCCCAACGACAGTCATCATTCTCAAGAAGAACCGGACCAATCGGGACGTTTACTTTATCGATGCTTCTAAGGAATTTGACAAGGGCAAGAACCAGAACATCATGACGGATGCCCATATCGAGAAGATCCTTAAGGCTTATAAGAGCAGAGAGGACATAGATAAGTTTGCCCATCTGGCTAGCTTTGAGGAGATCGTCGAGAATGACTACAACCTTAATATTCCACGCTATGTGGACACCTTTGAGGAAGAAGAAGTGGAGCCACTGACAGAGATTGTGGCTAAGATCAACCAAACCAACGCCACCATCGAAACCCAGACAGCTTCTCTTCTAGATATGCTCAGCCAGCTTCATGGAACAACGCCAGAAGCCGATGCTGAACTCAAGAAATTTGTCGAGGAGTTTAAGGGGTAAGGTATGAGGAGATGGTAGTAGGTAAAGGATATTCCTTTCGATATTCCTAATTTTTTTCGAATTATAGAAGTAGAGGGATCTTCCCTCTATTTTTTATCGAAAAGGAGCAGGGATGCAAAAGAGACACGCGCATGTATCGCCGACCTTGGACATTATGGCCAAGAAGATTTTTAGTTTGCCGGAAGTGACGACGGCTTTTATTCGAGATATTTTAGAGCTGGATGTGGTGGACGCTCAGATTGTAGAGGGAAGCCAGCCCCACAGCATGGCCTATGAGGAGGATGACTTGTTCTCCACTGCGGTGGATGTGAGAGCCAAGCTCCATGATGGAACCGAGGTGATCATCGAGATCCAGATTCGCAAGCAGCAGTATTTCTTGAATCGGTTCCATTACTATTTGGCTAATCAGCTGGTGGAGAATGTACAAAAACTGCGCCAGCAAGGACAGACACATAAGATGTACGAGCAGATGGAGCCCGTCTATGGGATTGCGATTTTGGAGAAGTCGCTCTTACTGGACGAAGAGGCCGCCATCAACAAATACTGGCTGACCAATAGCCGGTCTGGCAAGCAACTCAAGGCCTACTATAAAAATGGCAAGCACCAAAATCTTCTGCAGGTTGCCTTTTTAGAGCTAGACAAGTATAATAAAGATGAGAACCTGACAGATGCAGGCAGACAGTGGTTGGAGTTTTTTGGGAATCTTCCCTTTACAAAAGCTCCCAGTTAGGCCGTTGCTCACGCAGATTCATTATTAGATTCATCTAGCTGGACCAAGGAGGAGAAGACCATGATAGACGAGCGAATTCGGATTCAAGAAAATTATGATATGACCATGGAGACGGCGATTGATGAAGCGCGAGAAGAAGGTCTGGAACAAGGTCGTAAACAGTTGGTAAACGAGATGGTCTCACGAGGAATGTCGCCTGATCTTATATCGGAGATGACGGGTTTGTCCATTGAAGAGATCAAATCTATGTTAGCGTAAGATCTAGCTGGACCAAGGAGGAGAAGACCATGATAGACGAGCGGATTCGTATTCAAGAAAATTATGATATGACCCTGGAGACGGCGATTGATGAAGCGCGAGAAGAAGGTTTGGAGCAAGGATTGGAACGTGGTCTGGAACAAGGCTTAGAAAAAGGCTTGGAACAAGGCCTGGAACAAGGTCGTAATGAAGAACGTCTGCAGTTAATCCGCAAAATGATCTCACGAGGAATGTCGCCTGAACTTATCTCAGAGATGACGGGTTTGTCCATTGAAGAAATTGAGACTCTTCTTTCCTGAGTCGTTAACGGAGGCACCGCCTCTTTTCTTTTTTGAAAAAACTTGAAAATTTCCCCATATTTTCAATCCGCCTTTCTAGAATTGTGGTAGAATAGAGTCAACAAAGAGCTATCCTCACCAACAGTGTGATCGATACTAGAAAAGAGGATTCTGATGACAAGAAAAATTGGTATTATTGGTTTGGGGCATGTGGGTGCCACCTTGGCCCACAGCATGATTTTGAAACACACCTGTGATCACTTGGTCTTGATTGATACCAATGAGAAAAAGGTCAAGGCAGATGCCTTGGATTTCTGTGATACAGTTGCCAATACGGGGTATCCGGTTCATATCATGGTCAATGACTACGCGGCTTTAAAAGATGCGGATGTTGTGGTGTCGACTCTTGGAAATATCGAGTTGCAGGCTAATAACACTGATGACCGTTTTGCGGAGCTTCCCTTTACCAGCAAGCAAGTGGTGCAAGTAGCGCGTGATTTGAAGGCTTCTGGTTTTAGTGGGGTCTTATTGGTAGTGACCAATCCGGTCGATGCAGTCACTCAACTCTATCAACAATATACCGGCCTTCCAAAAGAGCAGGTGATTGGGACAGGGACCTTGCTGGATACAGCTCGGATGAAGCGCGCAGTCGCCGATCGTTTGCAGGTTTCTCCTGCTAGTGTATCAGGCTATAACCTTGGTGAGCACGGGAATTCTCAATTTGTTGCTTGGAGTCAGGTCCGTGTCAAAGGACACGCTATTACCGATCTCTTCTCTCAAGAAGAGCTTGATGCCATCAACTACGAGTCCTTGCGTGGTGGTCATACTGTATTTTTTGGCAAATTCTATACCAATTTTGGGATTGCAGCAGCAGCCCAACGCTTAGCAGAAGCTGTGATCAATGATAGCCACGAGGAAATGCCGGTGTCTAACTATCGTCCAGAATATGGAACCTATCTTGGTTATCCAGCGATTGTAGGTCGAAAAGGAATTATTGAACGATTGGACTTGCATTTGACAGAAGAAGAAAAAGAAAAATTACTCCATTCAGCCGAAACCATTAAGGAAAATACACGAAAAGGGCTGGAGCATGCATAAAAGAGAGGAGGCTGGGACAAAAGTCCTAGCCTCTCAATTGTTTTAGCCCTTGCTTAGTGAATTTAATAAAGCATAGTAAATTCCAAGTTGTAATTCTTGACATTACATCTATAGTGTGTATAATATTACTTGTAACAAATATTCTTACAACAGAAAGAGAAAGCAACTATGAAAAACATTTTATTTATCGTCGGATCCCTTCGTCAAGGATCTTTCAACCACCAAATGGCCCAGAAAGCAGAAAGCCTTCTTGAAGGAAAAGCAACGGTGACTTACTTGGACTACAAGGACATCCCTTTTTTTAACCAAGATTTGGAAACACCAACTTTGCCAGCAGTGCAAGCAGCACGTGATGCGGTCCTTGCTGCGGATGCCATCTGGATCTTCTCACCAGTCTACAACTTTGCCATTCCAGGTGTAGTGAAAAATCTGATCGACTGGCTTAGCCGTGCCCTTGACCTGTCAGAAACGCGTGGTCCATCTGCCCTTCAAGACAAGATCGTAACCGTCTCTTCAGTCGCTAATGCAGGACACGAGCCAATGTTTGCGGCTTACCAAGCGCTCTTACCATTCGTTCGGACTCAAGTAGTGGGTGACTTCACAGGAACAACCGTGAACCCAGAAGCCTGGGGAACAGGTGAATTGGTCTTGACAGATGAAGCAGTGGAAGGATTGAAAAAACAAGCACAAGCTCTATTAGAAGCATAAGAAAAGCTGAGACAGAAGTCTCAGCTTTTTAGATACTAAAGAGTTGTCCGAAAAAGTAAGTCACACCCATGGTGAGAAGGCCAATGATGAGATTGCGAAGCATGGCTTGCTTGGTTGGTGCTTTTCCCAGTTTTGCACTGCTATAGCCAGTGAAGATCAAGGATAGTCCAACAACGAAGACCGTCACCGGAATGCGATAGGTAGTTGGAAGGAGAATAATAGAGAGCATTGGAGGAAGGGAACCAATAGAAAAAGCAAGGAAGCTAGATGCAGCTGCATGCCAAGGATTGGTAAATTCTTCGTATTCAATGCCGTATTTCTCTTCGACCAAGGCTTTGAGGGGGTGTTTCAGAAAGGCCCGTTCTGTCAAAATCTTTGCGGAAGTTTCGCATTCTCCATTTTGAAGATAAGAGTGGTAGAGAGATTCTCTCGCTAACTTTGGATCGCGATCCAACAAGGCTTGTTCGCGGTTAACAGCGGCTTCTTCCGTGTCTTTTTGTGTGGAAACAGAGACATACTCACCTCCCGCCATCGAAAAGGCACCGGCCAGAATCGCCGATAAACCAGAAAGGAAAATGATCCAGACGTTTGACGTGGCACTAGCTACCCCAATCACCACCCCAGCAATAGAAATAATCCCATCATTGGCCCCGAGAACAGCGGCTCTCAAGATATTCAAGCGATCGTTAAATGATTCATCTACTCCATGTTTCATTTCAGTCATACAATGTCTCCTTTATCTTATTTAGAATGATTATAAATAAAAAACAGAAAGAAAGCAAGTACTTAAATTCAAATGATAAAAGTTCGACAATTTAATGGAATCTTTTAGTTGTAAAATTTGACATTATAAGCAAAATGGAGAGAGAATTTGGCATACACCTCTATCCTATCAAGGTTTATTTAGTAGAAGTGGCATAATTTTTGAGGATACTGATGGCATTATTACACGGGTTAGAAAAGGATAACAAAAAGAGGCTGGGACAAAAGTCCTAGCCTCTTAATTATTTTTGGATTGTCGAGCAAGACGCAGTGGTTGAGTGGGCTCTACTACGCTGATTTCATCAGCTTTTACAGCCCTACTCAACTGTGCGGAGGTGGGACGACGAAATCGAATTCTAACGAATGACCGATTTCTGTCCCACTCTCTTTTGATGAGAAAAGTTAGTTGTTTTCATTATCTTTTCCTACCACCCAAAATAAGAGAAGGAGTTGGAAAATACCTAAGGCAAATAGGACCATAAAACCGTTGCGACTTCCTTTAGCAGTGGCTTGGGTGAAGTCCATCTTTTGATTAGCTTGGCTCATGGCAACGATCAAGGAAGCCAGAGTTGTTCCAACAGCACCTGCAAATTGTTGCAAGGTATTAAAGATCGCATTGGCATCAGGTTGCTCATCCAGAGAGAGTTGTTTTTGTCCGTTGGTCATGATATTGCCAAAGGCAAGACCCATACCGGTCATGAAGATCATGTAAAAGATGAGAATCAAGCCATTTGTCAGCTTTAAGCCAAAGAGGGTGAAGTGGAAATGGGCCAGAAGGATGAAAGCAGCACCAAGGAGAATCGGTTTGCGGGCACCCAACTTATCTAAAATGAGACCAGAGAAAGGAGCAAAGCCAGCTCCAATGATAGCCCCTGGAAGCAGCATCAAGGCTGCAAGCGTCGTGCTTGAGTGGTTGACCAATTGGACATAATTAGGAAGAAGAAAACTCATGGCCAGAGAACCTAATTGGAAAGTGAAAAAGGCAAGAACATGGCCAGTGAGGAGATGGTTCTTTAAGATAGCAAGGTTGATAATGGGAGTCTCTATGCGATTAGACCGCCAGACCAAAAGGACCAGTCCCAAGCTTCCGATCACCAGCCAACCAAGCACAGAAAAACTGAAGAACGCATGATCCGCTAGGCCATGAATACCTAGAATCAACCCTAAAAATGAAGCAATAATGGCGAGAAGACTCATGATATCAAGCGTTTCTCGCTTGACTTTACTGATTTGCTCAATGGAGCGAAGTCCTGCAACCAGCGAAGCCAGAAGGATCGGGAATTGAACCAAAAAGATGGACCGCCAGCCAAAGTTAGCTGTCAAGAGACCACCGACAGTAGGACCAATGGCGGGAGCGATGGCTGTAATCAGAGTCCCCACTCCCATCATGAGACCGATCTTGCGTTTTGGGACTTGTTCTAAAATGATATTAAACATCAGAGGGAGGGCAAAACCAACCCCCATTCCTTGGACCAATCGCCCAAGAACCACAAAGCCAAAACTTGGAGCTAAGAAGTCGATAAGAACACCTAAAACAGATAGGAGATTTCCAACCAAAAAGATGGACTTCATTTTAAAGGAACGCTTGAGATAAGCAGATAAGGGGACCACACAGGCAACCACTAGAAGATAGATGGTCGTAACCCACTGGACGGTTGCGGTATTGATCTCAAATTCCTTCATCAATATCGGGAAGGTGATATTCATGGCAGTCTCCCCAGCCACCCCGCAAAAGGAAAGGATCCCTGTCGCAAAGATCGCGAACAAGACCTTGGCTGAAATTTTTTCTTGTGACATAGACGTCTGATTCCTCCTAAATCTTTCTATAATGTTGTAAAAATGGTCTGAAAATCCATCCTAGCTCTCTCATTTTTCGTCAAATCCAATCGCTATGGGCATAGCAGGACCGACGTTAACCTGATTCATCGTTTTGTTAGCTAACAAATAGTATAGAGGAAATGAAGATCCCTGTCAAAGAGTTTTTGAAAAATTATGAAAATTTTAAAAATGTTCTTAAAAGATGGTGCTTCTTCAAATGAAAGGGATTGCTCACCACTATAATATAATAAGAAGAAAGTAAGCAACGTGAACACACCAATAGGGGGCGCCATGGCCGAGTATTTAGTCCAGAAGTTTTTCTGGTTACGAGAAAAAAGTTTGATTCAAATATCCCAGAAAACCCTCGTTTCCTTATTTCCTTTTTTTCAGGAATCGTTCGAGTGATTGCCTTATCGCTCTTTTCCGATCGAGCCTATATTTATCAACTTTTTTCGATGGATAGTTGGTTACCATGGGATCAGGCCATGAGGCAGGTCCTCATTAATTTTTCTAACTTTCTAGGAGGTCTAGCGGGGCCTTTAGCGACTTACTTCGCTGGGAAATATACAGCTGGGCAATACGGTCGAAGTACGGGGACAGCCGGCGTGACTGCTCTTTTGGTCAGCTTGATTGTAGGGTCTCAGGAATTGTTGGTGGGACCACTCAATGATGGGCAATTGACGCGAATTAACTTACCTGCGACGACCAATATCCTCTTAGCCATTGTTTTAGGCTATCTAATCGGACAGATCTTTCGACTATCCAAGGCTAGTGACGACCAGATTGTGGACAAAGACTTTATCTATCAGCCCAAGACTGTGCGTCCCATTTTCTTGTCCTTGGTTCTAGGGGTTAGCCTGAATATTCTCCTCCTTCTTGGCAATCAGTACCGTATTTTTCAAATGATCGGTCAATTCTTTAGTTCTCTGACTATAAGCAGTCATCATCTCCTGTCCACCTTTGTCATGGGACTCTTCAGTGGCTTATCAGCTTGGGTCGGCAACAGTCAGGCTTTTGCCCTAAACTCAATTGCGGATGACAGTTTTGCTTTAGAAAATCTGAATTACGCTGTGACCCATCATACAACGACGGGGATTCCTCATCTCTATACTTTGACCAATTTGTATCGGAGTTTTGGCATGGTAGCTGGAATTGGCGCTGTCCTAGCACTTTTGGTGGCGATCTTACTGGTCTCCCACAGTCGAAAGGACAAGAAAGTCAGTCTCCTCAGTATTTTTCCAGGCCTCTTTAATAACGGTGCCCCCTTCATGGTAGGGATTCCGGTCCTGCTCAATCTTCTATATGTGATTCCCTTCTTATTGATCCCCTTGGTCAATATGGCCATCGCTGCTGTGGCTTTGTGCTTTAAGCTGATGCCAGCAGCCGTCTATCCAGTGCCGGATGGGACTCCTAGCCTTCTCTATGCTTTCATTGGAACGGGAGGAAGTCTGAGAGCCATAGCTGTGAGTATACTTTGTTTTCGATAGATGTGCTCCTTTATCTACCATTTGTCCGCATGGGAAATCGTATTCGAAAAGATCTAAAAGTGAAAGGAGAAAGCGATGAAAGTCTCTAAAAAAACAGCCATCGTCCTCACTTTGGTCTGTCTTTTCTTGATCGGTTTAGTCATTCCTTCTTATAGCTGGACTCGAACCAATGTTTCAAAAATCGAGAAATTTTATAATTCCAAACTGTCGCCCATCATTATGATTCCAGGAAGCTCAGCAACAGAGAACCGCTTTGATGGCTTGGTGACCAAGCTCAATCAAGGTCGCCAAGGCACCAAGCACAGTCTTCTCAAGGTCAAGGTATGGAATGATGGGCATATCACCTATAGTGGTAGTATTGATGCCAAGGACAATGAACCAGTGATTGTGGTTGGTTTTGAAAACAACAAAGATGGCTATAGCAATATTAAAAAGCAGGCTAAACTATTCAATCAAGCCTTTGAAGCCCTTCAAGAAAAATACAATTTTAATAATTTCAAGGGCTTGGGTCATTCTAACGGGGGCTTGATTTATACAGCCTTTATCGAAAATTATCTAGAAGATTATGATGTGGATCTAAAGACCCTCATGACCATCGGAACTCCCTATAATTTCACGGAAACCAATATTCAAAACAAATCTGAGATGTTGGCCGATTTTATCAAGGGAAAAGAAGCCATCCCTAATACGCTTTATATGTATTCAGTAGCAGGAACCATCACCTATGATTCCGATGAGTTGGTCCCAGATGCCAGTGTTTCTGCTGGGAAATATATCTACCAAAACCAAGCTGCTAGTTATACGGAGATCACAGTGACGGGGGAAGATGCCCAGCACTCGGACCTTCCAACCAATGATGAGGTGGTTGCCTTGGTGAAAGAGCATATTGAAAGTCAAACAGATCGTAGAGCCAAACCAAATAAAGAAAACTAATTGTGGCTGAGCAAAAACTCTCCAGACTTCTATGTTTAATAAGCATAACTGTATGACGCAGTGGTTGATTGCTCAAAGCACTGCTTTAAGGTGGTAGATAGGACTTGCGAAGCAAGTTTCCTAAGTATTCGTTCGCTTTTCAAGCTCCAAAGATGACCTAATGATGGAAACAAAGTTTCCTTTATCTACAACCTTCAACAGTCTCCCAGACTGTTGAAGCTATGCGGGGGAGGGAAAGTTGAAAAGGTTTGGGGAACCTTTTCAACCTTTTTAATTTTAGGAGTTCTTTCCCACTCCCACTTTTTTTAGTATAATAAAGATCAGTATGAAAACACGGGAGACTAAAGGAGATCAGATGAAAAGAAAACATTGGATGCAGTTGGGATTAGCGGCTTCGAGTATGGTCTTGTTAACAGGATGTTACCAAAGATACCAGCGCCAGTCCAGTCCTAAAAAAGAGGTTGCAACCAGCCAGACTTCAGCAAAGAAACAAGCATACAACAAACAATTATACCAGTCTGTTTTTTCAGACTATCAAAAGATTTTTGCCACTTCAAATGATTTGGATGCTATTTCCAAATTAAATTCTCAATTAGCCAAAGAAGATCGAATGATCAATAGCTGGGTGATCGAGACTGTCATCAATCAGCCAGAAGCCGTTCGCTATGCCTTTAAGGACTTAAATAGCGATGGGGTAGATGAGATGATCATCGCCAACCAGCAAACCGATGGGAGCTACTTTGCGACAGGAGTCTACTACCTCAAGGACCAAAAGCCGACCTTGCTTGCAGAAGGTTTCGTTGCTGGACACGGAGGAGCGCGCAATGCGACAACCCTCTATAAGGGAGGAGAAGTCCTGGAAGTCAGCTGGTTGTCGGGAACTGGCCGTGGTGTAGCCGTGCTTTCACGAATAGAAAAGACACCTCAAGCCGCGACAAAAGTCCAGGAAGAAGAAGTTCAGGTACCTGGGTCAGATCTGAATGCCCTCTTTGGAAAATCTGATGAGGATAAACTGGATCTCAAGAGTTTTGACTGGCAAACCTTTGAAAGCACACCATCAGGAGGCGATACCCAAAGCCAGGGGAAAACGCCATGGAATGCTGAAAAATCAGCAAAATTAGCAGAATTTATGAAGACCTGGGGTCAAAAGATGGGGCAACCCAACTACCAAAAAGGCATTGCTGGCGGTGATGTAGGACCAGACAACCTCTATACTCTAGGGGACAATAGCAAGATGGATGCTATTTATACAGATACTGGTCAAGGAAATGCAAAATACCGAATCGTAGAACGCTATAGCAATTGGGACAAGTATCCAGATGTGCATAGTTATTTCTTTGCCATTACAGATACAGGAGAGGGGATCGTCTTTCATTCCCCAACGACCAATGGTGGAAAGATGTACCTAAAACCAACAGACAACAAGGAACTTCAAGAAGAATTTACGCAACTGCTTCATCAATAAAAAGAAGAATAAACCAGAAAACGACTGTTTTTCTGGTTTTGTTTATCCCAAACAATGAATAAAAATACAAAATAAACGATATTTTTCAGGATAGAAAATATGTTAAAAACTAGTGATAATTAGCGGTATACAAGTGTTTAAAAACAGAAAATGTTTGACAATTAAAGGAAAATCATTTAAAATATATTCATTCTTTATTTATAGGAGAAAAAATATGAAAAAACTTCTTACAGCCGGTGTGGCTCTCTTGTCAGTTGCAACGTTAGCAGCTTGTTCTGGTAAAACTGCTTCAGAATCATCAAGCAAAGATGCAAAAGCTTCTTCTAGCAAAGTAGAAAAATCATCTACTTCAGAAAGCAAATCAAGCAGTTCATCAAAATCATCTAAATCAGCAACCTCTTCTGTTAAAATTCCAGAAATTGTCTTGTTGACTGATGATGAAATCGATAATGCCAAAACAATTGGTGATATGAAAACTCTTTATAGTAAATTAGTGGATAACTATAAAAAATATGCTCAAGATATTGGCGATCAAATTCCCGAATCACTGAGATCTAAATATACTCAACAAGTGGAACCAGCTCTCAAGACATTGGACGAATCAAAAACTCAATTTGATACAGCACTTTCAACTGGTGGTTCAGATGATACGGTTGTTCCTGAACAAGGGCGTACTGTTTTTGTACAACAATTGAAATCTGGACGTGACACTATGAAACAAGCTCTTGAAAGTGCATATAAATCAATTGCGCCATTGCTCTCTTCATCAGCTGAATAATCAATGAAAAAAATAGGGTAGGACCTCAAGTCCTAGCCTATTTTTGCTTTCTTACAAAAATGTAAGAAATAAAGGGTAAAATGTAAGGTTATGTTATGGTGAAAGCGTTTCAGTTTTAGTACAATAGATTTGTAAAAAACGATTGAAGCTTTTATCGAGCTAGAAAGGAATGGACCATGACCCTACTAGACGTTCAACATATCAAAAAAATTTACAAAACCCGCTTTCAAGGAACGCAGGTTGAAGCCTTAAAGGATATTCACTTCACCGTGGAAAAGGGTGAGTACGTGGCTATCATGGGGGAATCAGGATCCGGGAAATCCACCCTCCTCAATATCCTAGCCATGCTGGATCAGCCGACGGAAGGGCGGGTCTACCTCAATGGCACCGATACCTCAACCATCAAAAACAAGGACGCCTCCAGCTTCCGCCGGGAAAAACTAGGCTTTGTCTTTCAAGATTTCAACCTGCTCGACACCTTATCTGTCAAGGACAATATCCTCCTGCCCTTGGTCCTTTCCCGCAGACCAATCAAGGAAATGATGAGTAAGGTCGATAGCGTGAGTCGGGAGTTGGGCATTCACCAGCTCTTAGAAAAATACCCTTACGAAATCTCTGGTGGACAAAAACAACGGGTAGCCGTAGCACGGGCCATCATCACCTCACCTGAAATCCTTCTTGCGGATGAGCCAACAGGGGCGCTGGATTCCAAGTCTTCGGCAGCTTTGCTAGATGTCTTTGAAGATATCAATACCATGGGGCAAACCATTCTCATGGTGACCCACTCAACCGCAGCAGCAGCTCGGGCCAAGCGCGTGCTCTTTATCAAGGACGGGATTCTTTACAACCAGATCTTTCGTGGGGAAAAGACAGAGCGTCAGATGTTCCAAGAAATCTCAGATACTCTGACGGTCATGGCGGGAAAGGAGGATCCTGATGTTTAAATTAACAAGTAAATTAGCACTTTCCAACCTCAAACAAAATCGCAAGTTGTATTATCCTTTCGCTATAGCTGTCATTTTAACGACCATGATCCTTTATAGTTTTATCGCCTTGTCATTGACCCCTCATTTAGAGGATTCTTACGGAGGGGGATCGGCGAGAACTGTTCTTGGTTTTGGCAGTTTCATCGTCCAGCTGGTCGTCATCATTTTGGTGGCTTATGCCAATGGCTACGTCATGAAAAATCGTTCCAAAGAACTGGGACTCTACAGTGTTCTGGGAATGGAGAAGAAGCATCTCCTCATCATGACCTTATGGGAATTGCTCTTCTTCTATGTTCTCACAGTTGGAGTAGGACTGGGTTTGGGACTCTTGTTTGATCGCTTGATTTTCGCCTTGCTTCTAAAATGTATGGGTTTACCAGTCGTCATTCAATCAACCTTCCAGATAGAGGCTGTTCTTAACACTTTACTTGGGTTAGCCTTAGCTTTTGGCCTCATTCTCTTGTTGAATTCTTTCCGCCTCTTGCGCTACAGTTCCCTCCACCTTATGCAGCAAAAGAAAGCAGGAGAGAAGAAGGGACGCTTCTTGCTGGTTCAAACTCTGTTAGGACTTGGGCTCTTAGGAATTGCGTTTTATATAGCGCTAACCGTTGAGCGGCCAGTTGCGGCTGTCCAAGGATTCTTTATTGCCGTCATCTTGGTCATTCTAGCGACTTATCTCTTATTCAACGCAGGCTCTATTACCTTCTTAAGATTTCTCAAAGGTCGAAAATCCTACTATTACAAGCCAGAGAATTTTATATCTGTCTCCAACTTAATAGCTCGGATGCGAAAAAATGCAGCGGGCCTTGCGACCATTAGTATTCTATCCACCATGGTCTTGGTCACCTTAACCGGGTCGCTCAATATCTTTATTGGAGGGCAGAATTACCTAGATACGGTTTACCCTTCTGATTACATGATTAGTGTGGGGCATATGCCTTCAGATGCTGAAACAGAATCGGTTATTGAGGATGTTCAAGCTCAAATTAAGAAAACAGCCGATGCGACACATCTATCAGATTATCAGGTGGCACAGACTACATACTGGTCGGCTGAAATTCGAAAGATTGATGGAAGGAGCTTAGAGGTGAATGACCAGTCCACTCCATCAACTGGTCAGGAGTTGAAGTCAGAAGGAACAGTCTACTTTTTTGATCAGGCGACTTATGAGCAACTGACCGGTCAAAAAGTTGAGCTTGGGGAAAATGAAATCCTAGCCTATGGGTATCAATATCCTGGAAAATTAGACGCACAATTAGAAATCAATGGGAAGACCTTCACGATTAAAGAAAAACTAAACTCCAATTTTATCCAAGGGAAACTCCCTCAATCCGACCTGTTTCAACACCAAATGGGCTTGTACCTGGTCCTCCCTGACTTGAACCAACTGGGACTAAAAGTTGATAAAAATTTGGAATTCTCTATTAGTGCTAAAAATAAAGATAACCAAGATTTTATTTCTGGCTTGATCAAAGAGCTGTATTCGACAGACAAAATCAGTCAATATGGTGCGACTTATTTTGGTGGATTTGATCGATACAGTATAGAGAAAGATTGGCGTGAAACAGCAGGGACTCTTCTATTTATCGGGATTTTTCTATCGGCGATCTTTCTATTAGCTACAGTTCTCGTGATTTACTACAAGCAGATTTCAGAGGGTCATGAGGATCGAGATAATTTTGTGATCTTGCAACAAGTAGGATTGGACCAAAAGCAAACGTCCACCACTATTCGCAAACAGATACTCACTGTCTTTTTTCTTCCATTATTCTTCTCCTTCCTGTACCTAGGAGTAGCCTACAAGATGATCGCAAAAATCGTTGCTATCTTAGGAGCAACCAATGCGGGCTTGGTGCTTCAAACAACTCTTTCTATCTGCGCTGTCTTCTTCATCTCCTATGTCCTTGTCTTTCTTCTGACTTCTAGAAGTTATCGGAAGATTGTCGTGAGGTAGCGTTCGAGTCTATAAAAGATTAGAAATAAGATGAAACATACAACATTTTGTTAGCACAAAAAACACCGAGGATCAAATCCCCGGTGTTTTCTATCACGATTATTTCACGTGTTTTGCAAGTTCTTCTTGCGCTTTTTTGTTTGATTCTTCTTTTTCTTTCAACCAATTCTTATAAGCTTTTTCGTAATCAGCAGTTGTAACTGTCTTATCTTGAACTTTTTGGTATTTGAAGAAGCTTGATTCACCTTTAATACCAATTGCAGAATTTGCTGCTGAGAATGGCGTTACCTTCGTGATAGATGGAACTCCACCCTTAGAGTAGATTGGAAGTACCATTGCGTTTTCAGTCAACCAAGCTTGGGCAGCAGCGTATTTTTCATAACGCGCATTGGTATCCAATTTTTCAGCATTAGCAGCATCCAACAATTCTTTGTATTGGTTCAAACCAATTTTTTCGATGAGAGCTTGGTCTTTCTTAGGATCAAGTCCCATACCAGTCAAGGTTGAACCATCTGTTGGGTTCAAGATATCCAAGTAAGTAGATGGATCTTGGAAGTCAGGTCCCCAACCTGTGATATCCATATCAAAGTCTTTTTGATCTGGTGATTGGGCGAAGTAAGTAGCGTTGTCTGCATCGTCTGTAGACAATTTTTGTACATCGATCACGACATTGTCTTTACCAAGAGCTGTTTCAATAGAACTCTTCATAGAGTCTGCTTGTTGGACAAGAGCATTAGAAGATTGGTCTACGACATAGTCGATATGGATTGGGAATTGAACACCTTGTGATTGCAATTCAGATTTCGCTTTTTCAAGTTCCGCTTTGGCTTTATCCGCATTATGCAAGCTATCTTGCGCGTCAGCAAAGCTAACACCTTTCCACTCATCTCCTGTTGCGGCAAGTTTTTCTTCAACGAGCGTACCGAAGTCTTTTCCGTTGGCTTGCACAAATGTTGGTGGAACTAGAAGGGTACGTAGAGTTTTTGATGCTCCGTCTTTCCCGTTAACTTGAGCGCTGTAGGAAGTTCTGTCTAAAGCAAAGTTCAAGGCTTGACGGAAATTCTTGTTTTGAAGAGCTGTCTTAGTACTGTTCTTTTGCTCATCAGACGTCTTCTTCGTATGACCGTAGTTTTGACGGTTAACGTTGAAGTAAGCGTAGTAAACAGTAGAATCTTGAGGTGTATAAACGATGTTATCCTTGAATTTCTTCTCAATTGTGCTGTAAGTTGAGCTTGTTGGGAAGAGACGAGCAGTAGATAGGTTCCCATCTGAGAAGTTACGAGCAAGATAGTCTTGGTCAGATCCATCGAAGTAAGTCAATTTAACCGTATCGATGTGAACATTTTTCTTGTCGTAGTAATCAGGGTTTTTATCCAACTCGATTTGTGATTTTGAAGTGAAGGATTTCAAAATGTATGGACCATTGTAGAGGATACCATTTGGTTTCACGCTACCAAAGTCTTTCCCAGCTGATTCCAAGAATTTTTCATTAACTGGCATCATGGTAGCAGTCGTCAATTTAGAATTCCAGAAAGATTCTGGTTGGTTCAAAGTGTATTGAAGAGTGTGATCATCAACAGCTTTTACCCCAACAGTTGAGAAGTCTTTGGTTTTCCCGTTTACATAGTCATCCAAGCCTTTGACCGAGTTTTGAACCAAGTAAAGAGCATCCGATTTTTTATCTGCTACGTATTTTAGAGATGTCACGAAATCTTGTGCAGTGACGTCAGCGTATTCATTTCCTTCTGAATCATACCACTTCGCATCTTTTCGAAGCTTGTAAGTATAAGTCAGACCGTCTTTTGAAACGGACCAGTCCTCAGCAAGAGCAGGCACTAAGTTACCGTATTGATCGTTTTCAAACAAACCATCGACCAAGTTGGTTGTAATGTCGCTTGTAGTTGAACGATTTGAAGTCAAATAGTTCAAGGAATCAGGGTCTGTACCATACACGTAGTTGTAAGTAGTCCCTTTTGACGCATTAGAAGATGAGCCACATGCAGCAAGGAAAAGCGTTGAAGCCGCGGCGACACCTGCTAAAAGAGCAAGCTTCGATTTTTTCATATTCGTGTCTCCTTTTGAATAATTTTAATTATTATACTCCAATCAATCTATAAAATAAAGTGTTTTTTGAACTTTTTTTGCATATTTACACACCAGTATACAGTGAAAGCATTGATTTTAAGGGATTTTTAAGGAATAAAAATTTTTTTTTAAAAGTTACTATTTTGCTTTACATACTAGTTGAGAAAGAGTATACTGATAGTGAATAAACTAGTATGTAAAACAAACTAGTGAATATGTGAAGAAAGAGGTGAGAAGGATGAAGGAGTCCCAATTACTAAAGGGAGTCTTGGAGGGCTGTGTGCTGGAGATTATTTCCAAAAAGGCCATCTATGGTTACGAATTGATTCAAAGTCTCAAAGAGATGGGATTTGATAAGATTGTCGCTGGGACCATTTATCCCCTACTTCAAAAATTAGAAAAACAAGGAATTATTCATGGGGAAATGAGGCCGTCTCCAGATGGTCCCGATCGTAAGTATTTTTCACTCAGCGATGCTGGAAAAGAGCGTTTAGGGGAATTTTGGGACCAGTGGCAGGAGCTAGTCACAAAAGTAGAACGTATCAAGAAGGAGGGAGAAGAATGGTAGAAAGTTATACAGAAAAAATGTCAGATGAATTGATTCATTTAAAGAAAGAGGATCAAGCCTATGTGAAAAAAATGGTCGCTTATATTGGGGCTAAGTCCTATTTTTATGATGATGAAGCACTTGGTGAACAACTCTACAATATGGTTTGCGACCTAAAAGTTGCTGAGAAAGAAGGCATTCGGGCAGTGGATTATTTTGGAAAGGATCCACGGGCGATGGTGGATCAAGTTCTTTCAGATTTGCCTAAACGCTCTTTAGGATCTTATGTGGGACTCGTCTTCCTAATTGGAGTGATCTTAGTTGGCATGCGTTATTTAATGGATTTCACCTGGATGACACCACTAAAAATCGAACCCTTGACCTATGTTGTCATTCTCCTCAATTTCTTGGTGTTCAGCCAGTTCATCACGTGGCTTTGGTCTAAACAGAGCTATGGTGAAATGAAGTGGTCTTGGGCTATGTTTATCAGTGTGATCAGCCTGATGGTATTTCTGAACATCGTACGACAATTTTCGATCTATTTTGGCCACATTGGGAGTCTCTTCTTATCAGATGGTTGGGCAATTGTTCTCGCTGTCCTAGTCTTACTTGGGTTTACGGTCATGGCTTTTAGAAGCAGGAATCGTCTGATGTCGAGTCTACTAGTCATGGGCCTGACTTTCCTAGTTACAGGATGCTGGATTCGTCTTGTGAATCAGGAAACTGCTCATTTAATAGGCTGGTTACTTCCTCTCATGGGACTAGTCCTGACCCTTATTGTATTTTGTCTCCAAAGAAAGAAGGAAGAAGCATGAAATCAGCAATGTATTTTGAAGAAACGCAGGCCTTGATGCAAACCTTTAGCCAGGAGGACCAAGCCTATTTCCAAGATCTCTGGGATTATTTCAATTTTGCAGGTTTCTTATATGAGGAGAAAGCCTTAAGAGAGCAGGTCTATAATCTAGCGCTAGATTTTTCGCAAGCAGGAGCGGATGGCTTAACAGCCAAGGACTATTTTGGACAGGATCCAAAGGGAATGGCAGACCAAATCATCGAGAACATGCCTAAAGAATCTACGCGGTCTGTTCTGAAGTATGGGGCGATTGTCTCGGGAATTGTGATTTTTTATCGCCTCTTAAGTGATTTTGCTTCTCAAGCGGTCCTTGTGCTCAAGCCACTAGTCTATTTGACAGACATCATTTTGGGACTCCTAGCTGTTGGGATCATCTTCTATCTCCTTCGTCGTCTCATTTTTGCGGAGGAAAAAACGAAAAAAGCAATTTATGTAGCATTTGTTCTAGTTCTAGGATTCTATTTTGTCGGTGAAATAGTGGGAGTCCGCTTCTTGCCAGCTCTTGCTTGGTTTGTAGTCCCTAGTCCTTGGGATACTCTTCTCATGACAGGGGCTAGCGGGGCTCTCATTCTTTGGCAATGGAAAGAAGAGTTTGGACGAGCTTTCATCTTTCCTATCGTCGCCTTTTTAGTGGTTGGATTCTTACATCGCTGGACCTTGGCACAAGGAGTTCAGAATCTTGGTATGACGGTTCTTCTGCCCACAGTGATCATCGTCTTTGGGTTGGTTATTTATTATTGGTTTACGATTCGTGCTTTGAAAAAGAATAGGACGGAAAGTGATAAATAGTAAGAAAAGGGGGGGCTGGGACAAAAGTCCTAGCCTCTCAATTATTTTTGGATTGTCGAGCAAGACGCAGTGGTTGAGTGCTCAAAGCACTGCTTTGAGGTGGTAGATAGGACTTGCTAAGCAAGTTTCCTAAGTAGTTGTTCGCTTTTCAAGTTCCAAAGATGCCCTACTCAACTGTGCGGAGGTGGGACGACGAAATCGAATTCTAACAAATTACCGATTTCTGTCTTACTCTCTTTCTTATCCAAGTATGATAGAATAAACTCATTAGATGGGAGAATATACATGAATCTATTTCGAAAAAAGGCTTGGGGACAGGTTCACCCAGGGTTAAACCGCTATTTACGGTTGTGGGATTTGATTATTTTAGGAATCGGTGCCATGGTGGGGACAGGGATCTTCACGATTACGGGGACTGCAGCGGCGAATTTAGCTGGTCCAGCCTTGATCATTTCAATTGTGATTGCGGCTTTTTGCGTCGGCTTATCTGCCCTCTTCTTTGCAGAATTTGCATCCCGCATTCCTTCAACTGGTGGAGCCTATAGCTACCTCTATGCCATCTTTGGAGAGTTTCCAGCCTGGATTGCAGGTTGGTTGACCGTGATGGAATTCATGACAGCCGTATCAGGTGTGGCCTCAGGTTGGGCTGCTTATTTCAAGGGATTGTTGGCCAATCTTGGCTGGCGTCTGCCGACGGCTTTAAATGGGACTTTTGATCCAGCTGCGGGAACTTATGTGGATCTCTTACCTATTTTGGTCATGGTCCTCGTCACAGCCTTGGTCCTTATGAATGCAAAAGCCGTCTTACGCTTCAATTCCTTGCTGGTCTTACTCAAGTTCTCAGCTCTTACCTTGTTTATTCTTGTCGGGATTTTTCACCTAAACCCTGGCAACTGGGGAAACTTTGCCCCTTATGGCTTTGGCGAAATTTATGGTGGTCAAACAGGGATTATGGCTGGCGCTTCGCTCATGTTCTTTGCCTTTCTTGGTTTTGAGTCCATTTCAATGGCGGTCGATGAAATCAAGGAACCACAAAAGAACGTTCCTCGCGGCATTGTCCTTAGTCTTTTGATCACAACGGTTCTTTATATCTTGGTTACCCTGGTTTTGACCGGCATGGTTCCTTTTAAGAACTTAAATGTAGAGGATGCGGTTGCCTTTGCCCTCCGTCAGGTAGGAGCTAGCTGGGCAGGGAATTATGTATCGTTGGTCGCTATTTTGACCCTGATTACCGTCTGCATTTCTATGACTTTTGCCCTCTCACGGATGATTTACAGTTTGGCGCGAGATGGCCTTTTGCCAAAAGCGATGAAACAGCTCGATCCTAAAACCAGAATCCCAAAAAATGCGACCCTGGTCGCTGGAGTAATGGCTGCCATTGCTGGTGGAGTTTTTCCGCTAGCTAGTATCGCTTCCTTTTTAAATATCTGTACCTTGGCTTACCTGGTTATGTTGGCCTTTGCCCTCTTGAAATTGCGCAAGGAACACGGTGCTCCTGGACCTGGTGAATTTAAAACGCCTTTGGTTCCGGTCTTGCCAATTCTATCGATTGTGGTCTGTGTGTCCTTTATGACCCAGTATTCTCTATCGACCTGGCTGGCCTTTGGAGTTGCTCTCTTGATTGGGATAGGAATTTATTTTGGCTATGGGTATCGCCATTCAGAAGAACATAAATAAAAGATGAAAGCTAGAGTAGAAGAACTCTGGCTTTTTGTATAGGGAAAGCTCTTTTTTTGGTATAATAAAGGGAGAAAGTTAAATAGATAACAAAGGAGAACACCATGACATTTGAAGAGATTTTAAATAATAGTAATCATAAATTTCTTTAATGAATTCCACATAGAGTTCTGGTTTCTTAAAATTATATTTTATAGAGTTCGTCTACATTTCTTATTGTTTCACTCTAGAATAATTGGTAGAGGGTTATAATAGAATTATATTTTCGAAAAGTCGAAGTAGTTATAAATATTTATAAAAGTATAAGAAAGTAAAAGATAAGATTGAAAAATGAATAGGAGGTTATTATGAGATTCATTATTTCTTTTATCACATTTTGTGGTTTAGTTGGTGTTTGGTATTTTATAAAAAAACAACCTAATATAAAATGTCGAAACATTTCGGCTTTGATCTCTTTAATTAGTTTTGTTATATTTGGTTTATTCTTTCGAGAAGATAAATCTCAACAAGGTTCGGTCAGATCTGTTGTTAGTTCGAGCAGTTCGTCTTTGAATTTATCTACAACAACTCAGGCATCTTCCTCGATATTAGAAGTGAGTTCATCAAGCGAATCAGCTTCGATATCAAATCAATTTAATGATGAAGAGTTTCAAAAATATGCTAGTCAATTTCAGAATAAATTGAATGAGTTGGTAAAAGAAACTGGGCAAGTTTATAGTGCTACAGGGAGAGGTCTTATACTATATCTGACTGTTCCACAAGACTTTAAATATAATTCAAAAGATAATATTCAAGAATTTGCTGATAAAGTGTTGCAGGTCAAGAATGAAACTTTTCCTGTTTGGCTTGTTGAAAATGGCTATTCTGCACAAGATGTAAGTATTCGTCTACACATTAAGACAGAAGATGGAACGGTACTCGCAAAAGAAAAGTTATCGGGAATAATGAAAGTTACGAAGTAAAAAATCAAATTAAGCAAACCTACCTCAAAAATGTTGGCTGATCTGTCTATTAAAAATGAAATAAGTCATCTTATTAATTTGCTAAAAAATAAATACATATTTTGGTTCTTCTAGTTTTGATAGAAGAAAAATTAAAATGTTAGTTTTTGTTAGTATGTGTTATTTTTCGAAGAAAACCGAAAATTTTATCTAGGTTTTCACAATATGTGATATAGTTTTTTTGAAACTATTTTTATATAGACTTTGAACTAATTAATTCTTGACATTGGAGTACGTGGAATTTACTTGGAAAATAAAAAAACGCTGATTTTACGACGTTTTTAACCTATTTAGAATTTACTTGGAAAATAAAAATTATGGAAGATAAAGATTTAAAAAAGTTATTAGAATTATTGAATAAAAATGAAGATGAAATTATTGAATACAAAGTTAATAATAAAGATCATGATCGTATAGGCAAATATATATCAGCTTTAGCTAACTCAGCAGCAATGTTAGGTCAGCAATTCTCATACTTAATTTGGGGGGTTAATGATGTTTCAAAAGAAATTATTGGTACAAAATTCTATCCAAAAACTGAAAAACATGCACAGGGTGAGCCGTTTATTACTTGGTTAGAAAGGATGCTTGATCCTCGTATCACAATTCGTTTTGAAGAATATGATATCGAACAAAAACATGTTGTCGTTTTAGTCATCCACATGAATGCTGGTAGACCTGTTGCTTTTAGCGGTAGTCGATACATTAGAAGTGGATCTTCATTAAAAAACTTAAAGGATTATCCTGAAAAGGAAAGAGAACTGTGGAAATCCTTTGAATCGCGATCATTTGAAAGAGAGTATGCAAAAACCGCATGTACATTTGAAGAAATTAAAGAATTGATTGATGTTAATTCCTATTTGAAAATGATGGGATACTTTGAAGATTCAAACGATGAAGAGATAATTTTTCATATGATAGAAGATGGTGTGATAGAATCTTCTGGAAAAACTTTCAATCTAACCAATATGGGAGCATTTACATTCGCAAAAAATCTTAAAAATTTTGAAAATTTATCTGCTCATGCTTTACGAGTAATTAGATATGCCGGTAATAATAAACTAAGTGCAGTAGCTGATAATACAGCTAGTAAAGGAGCTGCCGTTGGTTTTGAAGGTTTACTAAAATTTATCAATGGTCATTTACCTCGTAATCCTGAAACGTTAAAAGATAATGGACAAATCACTTCTGATACAGATTATCCTCCTCTGGTTATACGTGAAATAGTTGCAAACCAAATAGTACATCAGGATTTTTCTGTAAAAGGTAGCTCACCAACAATTGAAATATTTGATAATAGAGTAGTATTCACAAATCCTGGATCTCCTCTTAATCGTCCTGAAAGATTGCTTGATATGCCTCCTTACTCTCGAAATGAAGCTTTAGCTGAACTATTTCGAAAGATGCATTTAGTAGAGTCTCGTGGTAGCGGTATAGATAAGATTATCTTAACGTTGGAATTAAATCACTTACCTGCTCCGGATATAGCTGCTAAGGATAATTATACTGTTGTTACTTTACATCAACGATGAACAATCCAAGAAATGGGGAATAGAGAAAAAATAAATGCTATTTATTATCATTCTGCATTACTCTACATAGAAGATAATTTTATGACAAATAGTACACTAAGAAAAAGATTCGGATTGACAAATAAACAATCATCTATCGCTTCTAAACTCATTGCTCTTGCGTTAGAAAATGACAAAATAAAAATTTATGACGAAAACGCTGGAAAAAAGAATATGCAGTATATTCCATACTGGGGCATTAGTTACAATAATAACTCTACTCCAATTTCCTCAAAATAAACGCTAATAAGGGATTTCACAAGTTCAAACATGATTTGAACCACAATTTAAAACCTTTTTAATAATAGTTTACCTAATGATGTTTTTTGAAAGGAATATAAAAATTTCAGAAGTAAAAAAAGATGGCAGTACAGTATATTGTGCTAGTATGTATTTAGAAATAGATTAGATAACTGGAAAAAGGTGAAAACTAGTATAACTGCCCAAACTAGAAAAGAACAAAATTAAATGATAAAACCTAGCAAAAAAATTTAAATATAAATTCAGTTACATTACTGAGTTAGTGTAGATATAACATTATTAGGAACCAGCTGATTTATGGCTAGATACATTTAAATTAACTGTAAAACCATAGACCTTAAAATATAACGAAATCACAATTGTATAACATTTAGTTCTTATTATAAAAGAGCCATGAATGCTCTTTAGGTTCACAAAAAGGTGAACAAAATACAATGAATATGTTTTACGAGTTCATAAAGTTCATCATATCAATATTAAATTACATCAAAGGAGAACACCATGACATTTGAAGAGATTTTACCAGGATTAAAGGCCAAGAAAAAATATGTACGAACAGGATGGGGTGGAGGAGAAAACTATGTCCAATTGTTTGATACCATCGAGCAAAATGGAGTGGCTCTGGAAGTGACACCTTATTTCCTCATTAACGTGTCTGGTGAAGGCGAAGGCTTTTCCATGTGGAGTCCAACTCCCTGTGATGTTCTAGCGACAGATTGGGTGGAAGTCCATGACTAAACGGGTCTTGATTACAGGCGTGAGCTCCGGGATTGGTCTGGCGCAAGCTCGTTTGTTTTTAGAAAAGGGCTACCAGGTCTATGGGGTGGATCAGGGAGCTGATCCCCAGTTGCCAGGTGAGTTTCACTTCTTACAGCTAGACTTAACCTTGGATTTGACGCCGATTTTTGACTGGTGTCCTGAGGTAGATGTCTTGTGCAATACAGCTGGAGTATTGGACGATTATAAACCGCTTCTGGAGCAAAGCGCTCAGGAGATTCAGGAGATTTTTGAGATTAACTATGTGACTCCGGTGGAGCTGACACGGCATTATCTGACTCAAATGTTGGAGAAGAAGCGAGGTATCATCATCAATATGTGCTCCATTGCATCTATTCTAGCTGGTGGAGGCGGTCACGCTTATACTTCCTCCAAGCATGCTCTAGCGGGCTTTACCAAGCAGTTGGCCCTGGATTATGCAGAATCTGGCATTCAAGTCTTTGGGATCGCTCCAGGTGCTGTCAAGACTGGCATGACTGCTGCGGACTTTGAACCCGGTGGCTTAGCAGACTGGGTAGCCAGTGAAACACCTATCAAACGCTGGATTGAGCCAGAAGAAGTGGCAGAAGTCAGTTTCTTTTTGGCCAGTGGGAAGGTATCTGCCATGCAGGGACAAATCTTGACCATTGATGGTGGTTGGAGTTTGAAGTAGGAGGAATTGATGGAAATCAAAAAACACTTTGGTGTCTACGGCATTTGCTATGAGAATGGGAAACTTCTCTGTATTGAAAAAACAAGAGGCCCCTATCAACATCGTTTTGATCTACCGGGTGGTAGTCAGGAACTCGGTGAGGGGTTGACAGAAACCCTTAAGAGAGAAGTTCTGGAAGAGACGGGTTATACGCTTAGCCGTTACTTAAATCCTAGGATTTATGACGTGCTGGTTCAAGAAGAGGGGCAAGACTTCGCTGTACATCATACCATGGCCTTTTATGATGTAGTGCTCGATTTCGAGAGCTCTCAAAAATCCCTTCCTCATGAAGTTCTTGATGGAAGTAATGATTCAGCAAATGTTATTTGGCTGAATTTGGAAGAAATTACCGAAGAAAATGCCTCGCCTTTAGTATTAAAAGTGAAGGCAGAGTTACGAGGATTTCCAGAATTAGAACGGATAAGTTATAGGAATTGGAAGGTAAAATAGAGGGATAATGGAACTATTTAAAACATGGAAGAAAAATATGGTTCTCTATGGTCTTAAATCTCAAATTGGAACTGTATACCGAAACAGTGATGGGACAACAAGTTTTTATGATATTGGGAATTTTCTATACTTAGCAGGGGAGCTAAATTCTAGATTTTGGGAAGATTTTGTTAGGCAATATGGTTTAGATTATAAGATTATTATTTCAGAAGACACTAAGTGGCAAGATTTTCTGCATCAGAAACTGGAGCTAATTTCTTTTGCTCGCTATTCTTTTAAAGATAAGGCAAATTTTCAAGTTGAATTTCTAAATGATCTAGTTAGTCAGTTAGAGAAAGGTTACAATATTGTACCTATTGATAATCGTATTTATAACTGCCTTTCTGAGGAAGAATGGTCACAAGATTTACAGGGGGATTTTGAGTCCTACCAGGATTTTGCTTTAAAAGGTGGATTTGGCTTTGTGATTCTTAAAAATAATGAAGTGATTGCTGGGATTTCCTCAGGGTTAGTTTACCGTGAAGCAGTTGAAGTGGAAGTTGCAACTAGACCAAACGAACAAGGAAATGGATTTGCCAAAAAGCTTGGTGCTGCAATGATTCTAGAGAGTTTAAATAGAGATATGTTTCCACTTTGGGATGCTCATAACGAGGCTTCCAAAAAAGTAGCAGAATTTTTAGGATATGAGTTAGTTGAACCTTATGAAGCTTTTGAACTAGAGGAAAGTGTCATATAATGATATCTGATATTGTATCTTTTAAGACGAGGTGAATGAACATGCAAAATCAACTGGCTCTTAGTGGCGAAAGAATTGTTGAAAAAATTTACTCACAACTATTTCATCATGTTGGTATGATTCGTGGCGAATATTTGGTGAGGGAGATCAGTCAAAATATACTGCTAAAAAGTTGTCAGCAATTTGTGAAAGATTATCTAGACACTATTTGTCATTTGTACTCAGATGAAGAAGTCTGGTATCGCTTTTCAGAGTTAACAAATGCAGAAGCAAATATTCTAGACGGGACTAAAGAGTATTTTGACGAACGCCACCCCTTATTTGGATATAGAGGGACTAGGCGTTTATTGGCGTGTCCAGATGAATTTCAGGCGGAGACAAATGTTGTTACAGAAGTTTTTCAAACCAAACCCAATCTGTCTGTTATTTTTCCTTTTGTCAATGATGCCGAACAATTAAAACAAGCTATTACAGTATTGCGTCAGTATGGTTTTACCGGGAAAGTCGGCACGATGATTGAATTACCATCAGCTTATTTCGACTTGGACAGGATACTGGAAACTGGTATTTCAAAGATTGTAGTGGGAATGAATGATTTGACTTCTTTTGTTTTTGCGACTGTGAGGAACAGTCAATGGCATGATATGGAAAGTCCCATTATGTTAGAAATGCTGAGACAAATGCAGGATAAAGCAAGGACGAAAAAGATAGATTTCGCCGTAGCAGGATATCTGAATACTTCTTTCATACAAAAAATGAATCAGATGGGTATCGAATGTATTCTCCATTACAGCTCTATTCCAGAAATTTTTGATTTAGAAATTGACCATCCAGACCATCTTAAACATATAAAAGAAGAAAGTAAAAAATTACAAAGGAGAATCCATGACACCGCAAGAAATGTGGAATGCCTACAAGCAAATCAATCCCTCTATTGGAGATGAGATAGATGCCTGGGCCTTTGGAGTGGACCCAGACCTTTTAGCGGAACTGGTCTTTAAAGGCGAAAAAACAGCAACCGCCTCAGCTTATGACCTCTACGCAGTAGAGGACGAACCCCTTCCCCAAGAAGGAACCTTTGATGTTATCTTAGACAGTCAAAACCAAGCTGTCTGCATTGTCGAAATTACAAAGGTTTCCGTTCAGCCTTTCCATCAGGTTTCAGCCGACCATGCCTATAAGGAAGGTGAGGGAGACAAATCTTTAGCCTATTGGCGTCAGGTTCATGAGGAGTTTTTCACGGAGTGTCTGGAGGAAGCAGGTCTGACGTTTACACCTGATAGCAAGGTGGTTTTAGAAGAATTTCGCAAGGTTTACCCATTATAGATACGCTCTCCATTTAGGAGAGTCATATTGAAGACAAAATTAATTTGAAAACTTTCCTTAGGTGAGTACGGACGTCAGCGAACTTCCTCGAAGTTCCATGACTTAGTTTTGAGCCTAAGGTCTCAAAACTCCCGAGTGCTTGAAATGATCGTATTTCAAGCACTTTTCTCACAGCGGAAAGTTTTAGTATATTTTTGATTAATTTTTAAAATTAAAACTATTATTACTTATTTGTTGAGTAACGTTACTTATCTTACTAAAAAATAGTTTGTCTACATTCGAGCTTCCCTTATAGGAGAATTTTTTGATTTGGGTCTTATTTTCCAAAAGGGCTAAAAAATGGTATAATGTAAGCGATATTGTACAGAAAAGAGAAATGTTATGCCAAATTATGCCATTATTTTAGCAGCAGGGAAAGGTACCCGTATGAAGTCAGATTTGCCTAAGGTTCTTCACAAGGTTGCTGGGATCTCTATGTTGGAGCATGTCTTCCGTAGTGTTGGAGCAATCTCACCTGAAAAGACCGTAACGGTTGTGGGGCACAAGGCGGAATTGGTAGAAAAGGTATTAGAAGGTCAAACAGAGTTTGTCAAACAAACCGAGCAATTGGGAACTGGTCATGCGGTCATGATGGCAGAGCCAGTCTTGGAAGGCCTTGAAGGGCACACCCTTGTCATTGCAGGAGATACTCCTTTGATTACGGGTGAAAGCCTCAAACACTTGATCGACTTCCATATCAACCACAAAAATGTGGCAACGATTTTGACAGCCGAAGCAGCTAATCCATTTGGCTATGGCCGGATTGTTCGTAATGACAATGCGGAAGTACTTCGCATTGTCGAGCAAAAAGATGCGACAGATTTTGAAAAACAAATCAAAGAAATCAATACAGGGACTTATGTCTTTGACAATGCTCGCCTATTTGAAGCTTTGAAGAATATCAATACCAACAATGCCCAAGGTGAATACTATATCACAGATGTGATTGGGATCTTCCGAGAAGCAGGAGAGAAAGTTGGAGCCTATACGCTCAAAGATTTTGATGAAAGTCTCGGGGTTAACGACCGCGTGGCCCTTGCGACAGCAGAAGGCATCATGCGTCGTCGGATTAACCAAGCTCACATGGTCAATGGAGTGAGCTTTGTCAATCCGGATGCAGCCTATATCGATATCGATGTTGAGATCGCACAAGAAGTGCAAATCGAAGCCAATGTTACCCTAAAAGGGCACACAAAAATTGGGGCTGAGACCGTCTTAACTAATGGAACCTATATTGTGGACAGTGAAATTGGTGCAGGTGCCGTTATTACTAACTCTATGATTGAAGAGAGTACGGTAGCCGATGGCGTAACGGTAGGACCATATGCTCATATTCGTCCAGGATCTAGCTTGGCAAAAGATGTCCATATTGGAAACTTTGTCGAAGTCAAAGGTTCGTCTATTGGCGAAAATACCAAAGCTGGTCATTTGACTTACATTGGCAACTGCCAAGTTGGCAGCAACGTCAACTTTGGTGCTGGAACTATCACGGTGAATTACGATGGCCAACACAAGTTTAAAACAACAATTGGCAACAATGTCTTTGTTGGTTCAAATTCAACCATCATTGCACCCGTCGAGCTCGGAGATAATTCCCTAGTCGGGGCTGGATCCACCATTACCAAAGATGTGCCAGCAGATGCGATTGCGATCGGTCGTGGCCGTCAAGTGAATAAAGAAGAGTATGCTCTTCGCTTGCCACACCATCCTAAAAATAAATAGGAGAATCTCATGCAATTTGAAGAAAAAACCATTGAGCGCAAGGAAATTTATCAGGGACCGATTTTCCAAGTGGTGACTGATCAAGTAGAACTACCCGCTGGAAAAGGTCAAGCGCAGCGTGATTTAATTTTTCATAATGGAGCAGTAGCGGTTTTACCGATCACAGATGAGGGCAAGACCATTTTGGTCAAGCAGTACCGCAAGGCGATCGAGAGGACTTCAGTAGAGATCCCTGCAGGGAAGTTGGAAAAGGGTGAAAATGCGGATCCTCAAGCGGCTGCTCTACGCGAATTGGAAGAAGAAATTGGCTACACAGCGGATCTAGAGTTATTGTATGATTTTTATTCTGCCATTGGATTTTGCAACGAGCGGATCAAACTCTATCTTGCAACCAACTTGAAAAAGGTGGAAAATCCACGTCCACAAGATGCGGATGAGACCTTAGAGTTATTAGAAGTAACCTTGAAGGAAGCCAAAGATTTGATCCAAGCTGGTGAAATCTGTGATGCCAAGACCATCATGGCGATCCAATACTGGGACTTAATCAATAAATAGAGGAGGATCCGATGGGAAAACCTTTATTAACCGATGAAATGATTGAACGAGCGAGGCGAGGTGAGGACATTTCGAGTCCTAAAATGGTCGATGCTGAAGAGACGAAAATTATTCGGACAGACCACAGGGGATTTGGCTATGAACGTCCTATGAGAGAGAGTCGTATGGAGCGTCCGCAAGAGCGTTATTCTCAGGATACTGTGCAGATCCAAGTGGAGCCCACAGTGACCAAGAGTCGTCGTATTGAAGAGCGCAAACAAAGTGTGGTCCAATCCAAACTCAATAAGATTTTGTTCTGGATCATTGTGCTCCTCATTGCCTTGATCATTGCTATTTGGCGTCTATAAGGTCGTCACAAGGAGAGAAATGACATGAAAATTGGAATTATCGCAGCCATGCCCCAGGAGTTGAAGATCTTGGTTGAAGCCCTTGAAAATGGGGAAAAGCATCTGCGTCTTGGAAAAGTCTACTATACAGGATCGATTGGACGCCATGAGGTCGTTTTGGTTGAAAGTGGCATCGGAAAAGTCATGTCTGCTATGAGTGTAGCAGTCTTGGCCAATGATTTTAAGGTGGAAGCCATTATCAACACGGGTTCTGCAGGTGCCGTTGCCCCAGGGATGGCTGTTGGAGATATCGTTCTTGCCGACAAATTGGCCTATCATGATGTGGATGTAACAGCCTTTGGCTACAAGTACGGTCAAATGGCAGGCCAACCGCTTTACTTTGAATCCAGTCGCTATTTTGTATCAGAAATGAAAAAAGTTCTGGAAGAAGAAGCTGCAACCACGCATGTGGGCTTGATTACAACAGGAGATAGCTTTATCGCGAGTGAAGAAAAAGTCGCAGCAATTCGAGAGCATTTCCCAGAAGTCTTGGCAGTAGAGATGGAAGGGGCAGCTATCGCCCAAGCCGCTCATGCAGCTGGACGTCCTTTCATGGTCATTCGAGCTATGAGTGATACGGCAGATCACGCAGCTAATATCTCTTTTGATGAATTTATCGTAGAGGCTGGCGAACGCTCTGCTCAAACCCTGATTACTTTCTTGAAGAGATTGGTGTAGAAAAAAATATAGGGAAATTGAACATGTATCGTGAATCGTATTTTGATGGAGGCCTATTTTCATATATTGGCCATGTTTTATTAGCAACCTTCATTACAGTATTTACTTTAGGTATTTGTGCTCCTTGGGGCATGTGCATACTGTATAACTGGAAGATCAAGCATACCGTGATTGATGGTCATCGTCAGTACTTTGACGGCACAGCCATGCAATTGTTTGGAAATTGGATTAAGTGGTGGTTCTTTACCATCATTACATTTGGAATCTATGTGTTCTGGTTAAATATCAAGGTTACTCAATGGATTACCAAGCATACCCATTTTATAGACTGATCGAAAAGGGCTTGTCCAAGGACGAGTCCTTTTTGTGAAGCCATTTTTTTAACCTCTATCGTTCCTTCATGCTATAATAGATTTTAGTAATGCAAAGGAGAAGTTATGGTTTTATCAAAGAAACGGGCACGTCATGTGATCGAAGAAATTATCGCCCTTTTTCCAGATGCCAAGCCAAGTCTGGATTTTCGTAATCATTTTGAATTACTAGTGGCAGTTATGCTCTCAGCTCAGACGACAGACGCGGCTGTTAACAAAGCGACACCAGGTTTGTTTGCGGCTTTTCCAACCCCACAAGCCATGGCAGCAGCCAGTGAAGCCGATATCGCCAAGCATATTTCTAAATTAGGTCTCTATCGAAATAAGGCCAAATTTCTCAAAAAATGTGCCCAACAATTGCTAGACAACTTTGATGGGCAAGTGCCTCAGACTCGTGAAGAGTTAGAAAGCCTAGCAGGAGTAGGGCGCAAGACAGCAAATGTTGTCATAAGTGTAGGTTTTGGTATTCCAGCTTTTGCTGTCGATACCCATGTGGAGCGGATCTGTAAGCACCATGATATTGTCAAGAAATCAGCTACGCCATTGGAAGTTGAAAAGCGGGTCATGGATGTTCTGCCAAAGAGCGAATGGCTAGCGGCCCATCAAGCCATGATTTATTTTGGAAGGGCTATCTGCCACCCCAAAAATCCTGAATGCGATCAGTACCCACAACTCTATCATTTTGATTAGGAATCAGTTCCTCTGCTCGAAAGAGCAGAGGTTCTTTTTTAGGCTGAACGTATATTTATTAAAAGGATTGAAAAGTGAACTTTTGCAAAGTTGTGGTACTAGGTGTCTAGACTCGCCTATTCAGCTTCTTTGAGATCGATTTCAAGATGCTTTTTCTTGACATCTTATTATATTCATTCAGAAAAAACGAACTTTTTTAAAATAAATTTGGTTTTTTTTAAGAAATAGTGTATAATGGTAGAAAATCTAACATAAGGAGATAGTGATGAAAGCAAAAAAACTGTTAGCTCTTGCAGGAGTTTCTGTTGCAGGTGCCTTTCTCTTAACAGCATGTGGTGGTAGCAGCAGCAATCAAGCAACCTACTCATTTGTCTATTCAGCAGATCCAAATACCTTGGACTATATTGCTGCAACTCGTACGACTACTTCAGATGTCACAAGTAACCTTGTAGATGGTCTTCTTGAAAACGACCGATACGGAAACTTTGTGCCAAGTCTAGCAGAAGATTGGACTGTCTCTGAAGATGGATTGACCTATACTTACAAACTTCGTAAGGATGCTAAATGGTATACGAGTGAAGGAGAAGAATATGGTGCTGTAACGGCTCAAGACTTTATTACAGGGATCAAACACGCGGTTGAGTCTAAATCAGAAGGTCTCTTCTTGATTCAAAATTCGATCAAAGGTTTGGATGCCTACGTAAAAGGGGAAACCAAAGACTTTAACACAGTTGGAGTCAAAGCCTTAGACGACCACACCATTCAATATACTTTGGTCCGTCCAGAAAGCTTCTGGAACTCAAAAACAACCTCAGGTGTTCTTTTCCCAGTCAATGCGGATTTCTTGAAATCTCAAGGAAAAGATTTTGGTTCGTTGAAACCTAGCAGCATCTTATACAATGGTCCTTATTACTTGAAATCATTGACTTCAAAATCTGAGATTGAATTGGTCAAGAACAAAGACTATTACGATGCGAAAAATGTTCATATCGACAATGTCAAATTAACCTTTAACGATGGATCAAACCCTGATTCTATCATTAAGAACTTTGAAAAAGGTCAATATTCCTTTGCCTCTGTTATGCCAAACAGCTCGACTTACAAGAGTGTCAAGAAAAACTTTGGCGACAACATTGTCTACGGTTTGCAATTGGGAACATCCTACTACCTTGGATTCAACTTGGACCGTCAAAAATATGACCACACAGCCAAAACAACGGATGAACAAAAAGCCTCTACCAAGAAAGCAATCTTGAACAAGGACTTCCGTCAAGCGGTGAACTTTGGTTTTGACCGCAAATCTTATGCGGCACAAGTTTCAGGGGCTGATGCGGCTGAAAATACCCTTCGTAGTACCTTGGTGCCACCAACTTATGTCCAAGTCAATGGAGAAGACTTTGGTAAAGTCGTTGAAAAACAATTGGTTACCTACGGAGACCAATGGAAGGGTGTGAGCCTGGACGATGGTCAAACGAGCCTTTACAGCCCAGAAAAAGCCAAAGCTTCCTTTGCGAAAGCCAAAGCTGAATTGCAAAAACAAGGCGTTCAATTCCCAATTCATTTGGACTACATTGTTAGCCAAGTGGACAACAGCATGGTCCAACAAGCTAGCTCCTTCAAACAATCTGTAGAGTCAGCGCTTGGTGCAGACAATGTCGTTGTGGACCTTCAAAAGGTATCGGATGATGATTTCCAAAATATCACCTACTTCAGCGATACAGCGGCTGCGAGAGATTACGATATCTCAGGCGGTGGTTGGGCTCCTGACTACCAAGACCCATCGACTTATCTTGAAAGTATCAGCCCAGTAAATGGTTCTGTCTTCTACTATCTTGGTATTGATGCAGGTTCAAACAATCCAGCCATTGCAACAGTTGGTTTGGATCAATACGCTAACATGTTGAAAGACGCCGATGCTGAATTGTTGGATCAAGGAAAACGCTATGAAAAATATGCAGCAGCGCAAGCATGGTTGACAGATAGCTCGATTACGCTTCCAACTGTTTCAAATGGTGGTTCTCCAATGCTTCAACGGACCGTACCATACAGCCGTGCTGCTTCATGGGTTGGTACAAAAGGAACAGGAACATTCTACAAATACCTTGAAATGTCGAAAGATGTTGTCACCACAAAAGACTTTAACAAGGCTAAAGAAGAATGGTTGAAGAAAAAAGCAGAATCCAATAAAAAAGCTCAAGAAGATCTCAAAGATCACATTGAGAAGAAAAAATAAAAAAATCAATCATTGGTCTATCAATGAAGATAAAAAAGTCGGAGCCGTCATGTGAAGGCTCCGGTTTTTTTATGTCTCGAAAGTCAGTCTGTCTCATTCTTTAAGATGAAAGATAAATAAATCACCCGCTATTGAACTGTACTCACAAAAATAGATTTTTGGGTATGGCTCATAGACGGGTGATGATCATTCTATTCACTAAATCTTAAAAAATAGCCATCTGGATCTAAAACTGCAAATTCATGAGGATAGATATACTGTTCACCAACACGAAATTTTCTTTTGTTATACCCTATGCTTTTTAGTGAAAGCGTTTCCTGTTTTAATTTAAATAAACTATAAAAAATGATATAATACATGTGAGTCAACCACTTTAAGGAGAACAATCCTGATGAAAAACAAAATAATATTAAGCTCTGTAATGCTTCTATCTGCATTTATACTAGCAGCATGCGGAAACGGAGAGAAGAAAGCAACAGAAACTACGGCTGCATCAACGACAAAAGCTCAAACAACAACTCCTGGGTCTTCTTCTAGGGCAAAAGAAATATCCCTTGCAGATACTCAACGTATCGGAAATGAAAATTTTGGTTATATCAATATCCCTAAAGATTGGGTCGTATATAATTTCAAAGCTCAAAGTAGCAAAACTCAAAGTAGCAAAACGCTCAAATATTCATCACCAGACAAACACAATATGTTGTTAATGGAATCAAACACTAAAGATACTGTTGAACTTGGCCCCAACGAAACCTTTGACGCACAGTTACTTGCGGACCGTTTATATAGCTTCTGGGGAAAAGCCAAAAATCAAACTAGTTTAGAAGGTGTAAAAGCTATTTTTGCCAGTGAGGACGCTTTCTTAATAAAAGTAACATTTAAAAATGGGAACATTTTGTACGAATGGGTATTCCAAAAAGGCGATAAAGTATACAATATCACAATCGTAGGTTCAGAAGATATGATTAAAGCCTTAAGACCTGTTCTCGAGCAATCTTGGGGCTTAGATCCAAATATTCCTGGGAAATAATCCCCAAAAGACTAAAAGAGAGTGGGACAGAAATTGGTAATTCGTTAGAATTCGATTTCGTTGTCCCACCTCCGCACAGTTGAGTAGGGCTGTAAAAGCTGATGAAATCAGCGTAGT